>CAMCYV010000019.1 GCA_945885645.1 Bifidobacterium breve
ATTGTCACTCCAATCTCGCGAGCAATTATAAGTATCGTGACCCACCACGGGAGAGAACCCACATATGACAAACCCACCAACGCAACACCGGTCAGGAATTTATCGGCGATCGGATCCGCAATTTTGCCCACCGTCGTAATGAGCCCGAATCTGCGAGCAACATAGCCATCAAAGAAGTCAGTTATTGAAGCCAATAAGAAAACCAACGCCGCCCAGTTTCGTGATTCCTGCGTGTCTTGCAACAGGAGGTAACCCAGTAACGGAACCGCTAAGACCCGAAGCGCCGTGAGGGCGTTCGCGACATTAAGCACTGAAGTACTGCTGGGAAGATCAGCCGCATGATCCGGAGGGAGCTGATGCTCACGCATTAACTCACCAGTTCCGCAATCAAGTCAACGCCGCTGCTATCAATGACCTTGGCACGCACAAGCTGACCAATCTCAACGGAGGCATTCTTGTCCCCCAACACGATTTGGGTTTCCCCGTCGTCGGGTCCCTGATGACCCGCATGACCAAATAAGCTGCCGGACGGCGCATCGAATGACTCAATCACGACCTCAACAATTTCACCCACTCGATCTTGAGCCCGTTGAGCCATGAGTTCTTCAACTAAGTCCGTTATCAAGCGCACGCGTGCGGCGATAATGTCGGGATCCACCTTCGGCTGTAAGTGAAATGCCTCAGTTCCTTCTTCATCGCTGTAACCGAAAACTCCCACAGCATCAAGTTGCGCCTCGTCCAAGAATGAAACGAGTTCAGCGAATTCTTCATCGGTTTCACCAGGGAATCCCACAATGACATTGCTGCGGATCCCTGCTGCCGGTGACAGTTCGCGAATGGTTGCAATCAATTCCAAAAATGAGTATTTGCCCCCAAAACGTTTCATCCGCCGTAACAGAGACGCAGACGCGTGTTGGAATGACAGATCAAAATACGGTGCAACGACCGGTGTACCGGCCATGACCCTGAGTAGATCAGGCCGAACTTCAGCCGGCTGCAAGTAAGCAACCCGGATCCGCGCTATGTCGGTTCCCTCACCGATAGTCGGAAGCAGCGATTCAAGAAGCCGCAAATCCCCCAAATCCTTGCCATATGAAGTGGAGTTTTCACTAACTAAGACAGCCTCGGTGACACCCAGGCCGGCAAGCCAAGCAATCTCAGCCACTACATCAGCGGGTGGACGTGAAATAAATGAACCACGAAATGACGGTATGGCGCAGAAGGTGCAACGACGGTCGCACCCCGATGCAAGTTTGACCGGGGCAACGGGTGAGTTTTCCAATCTCTTGCGCAGAATAGGTGGCTGCCAGGCCAGCGCATCATTGCCCTCCGGCATCGCGTCCTGCAATCCATGCCCGCCATGCCCGGGAATCGGCGTGGTGTTGGCCGCGCGATCAACTGGACTAATCGGCAACAGCGTACGACGGTCACTGGGTTCGTGTGCAACCAATTTCTCACCGCGCATCACTGCATCGAGCCGCTCGCCGATCATGGGGTAGTCATCGAAACTCAGCACTGCGTCAGCTTCAGGAAGATCACTTGCCAGTTCTCTTCCGTAGCGCTGAGCGAGACAGCCAACGGCAACAACAGCTTTGGTGACTCCCCCAGAATCTTTGAGATCAGCTGCCTCAATGATTGTGTTGATTGAGTCAGCTTTGGCAATATCGACAAACCCACAGGTGTTGACCATCACGGCCTGGGCCAATTCAGGATCTGAAACCAATTTCCAACCCTGAGCCTCGAGTCTGCCCGCAAGTTCCTCAGAATCAACTTCATTGCGCGCACAACCCAAGGTGATTAGCGCAACAGTTTTCTCAGACACCTCGATAGTCTATCCGCCACGGATAGACAGGATTAACCCCGGAAGTTCATCAACTGTGACAAGCACATCTCGCGCTTTTGATCCCTCACTGGGACCAACCACACCACGCGATTCCATAAGATCCATTAATCGACCTGCTTTGGCGAATCCAACGCGAAGTTTGCGTTGTAACATTGATGTTGATCCAAATTGGGTACCTACAACCAATTCGACAGCTTGCAGCAAGATGTCAAGGTCATCTCCGATGTCCCCATCAATCTCCTTAGTGGAGGCCGCTGGGCTCGTTACTTCGTCGAGGTAATCAGTATCCCATTGATCTTTACAGTGGCTAACTATCGCCCGAATTTCATGTTCGGATACAAAAGCACCTTGGATGCGCATCGCCTTGTTTTCACCCATTGGCAAGAACAGGCCATCACCTTGACCAACAAGTTTCTCTGCGCCGGACTGGTCCAAGATCACCCGACTGTCGGCCAGGCTTGATGTAGCGAAGGCTAGACGGCTAGGAACATTCGCTTTGATCAAGCCGGTTACGACATCAACGCTTGGGCGTTGCGTGGCAAGAACCAAATGAATACCTGCAGCGCGGGCAAGTTGGGTGATGCGAACAACCGAGTCCTCAACATCACGGGGGGCAACCATCATGAGGTCTGCAAGTTCATCAACAATTATTAAAAGGTATGCGTACGGTTCAATCTTTCGCTCCGAACCAGTCAGCGGTTTCACCTTGCCTGCGCGAACCGCCTTATTGAAATCATCAATGTGACGGTACCCAAATGTGGATAGATCGTCATATCTGCGATCCATTTCTTTTACCACCCACGCCAGTGCGTCCGCCGCTTTCTTCGGGTTGGTGATGATCGGAGTTATGAGGTGCGGGACACCTTCGTAGATTGTCAGTTCAACTCGCTTCGGATCCACGAGAATCATCCGGACTTCGTCTGGAGTTGAACGCATCAAAATTGAGGTAATCAATGAGTTGATGCAGCTGCTTTTTCCCGCCCCTGTCGCACCGGCGACCAAAATATGAGGCATTTTGGCCAGGTTTGCCACAACAAAACTACCCTCAACATCTTTGCCAAGCGCAACCACCATGGGGTGTTGGTCATTTGCTGCGACTTTGCTTTTAAGAACATCACCGAGAGCCACCAATTCCCGATCCGTGTTGGGGATTTCAATACCGATGGCTTTTTTACCTGGGATCGGGCTAAGAATTCGCACTTCCGCGCTTGCGACCGCGTAGGCAATGTTCTTGCTCAACGCCGTAACGCGCTCGACTTTGACGCTTTGTCCCAACTCAATCTCATAGCGAGTGACTGTTGGCCCGCGCATAAAGCCGACGACCGTTGCATCAATCCCGAACTGAGTCAGCACGTCGGTCAATGCGGTCACAACAAGATCATTCGCCTTGGTCGCCGTCTTGTGGGCCGGTCCAACCTTTAAAAGGTCACCTTTGGGAAGTTGATACGTACTGCGTGGGGTCAGCGGCAACTGCTCACTCTTCTGGGGAACCACCACAATTTCGGTTGCACTTCCCATTGTGGTTGCACTGCCCATAGTGGTTGCACTGCTCATAGTGGTTGCACTGCCCATAGTGGTTGCACTGCCCACAATAATTGTGTCGCTACGCGAGTTGGACTTCGCCGCCAATTGTGGGGTCATCTCTGCAATGCCAGCCATCAGAGCTGCCGCAGGGCGTTCGTCTTGGCTGGGGATTGGGGAAATGAATGGTTCATCGCCCACCAGCGCGATATCAGAGTGATCGGCGCGCAAAACACCATTTGGATTTGCAAATCCGGGGGAATTTCTCTTTTCGACCTCGACTTCATCGACCTCGATTTCTTCATCAACGACGATCGCTTGGCCTTCGTCACTTTCGATGGCATCCCCGAGCTCACGTGAAGGAATCCCCCCACACAAACGGCTGAATCCATCAGCGGCAATCTCCCTCAACCGGGCAATCGTTGTCTTCGTGAGCACGAGGTAGCCAAAGAAACCCAGCAATACAAGCAGAAATGCGCTCACTATCGAGCCCAAAGCCGCGACCACGGGCGCGGTTACAATCCAGCCCATGGTGCCACCGGCGCTGTTCATGGCTTCTGCGCCGCTGCTCGGAGTGGGAACTCCCTGTGAAAGGTGCCAAAGCCCTAAAACACTCACGACAATGGCAGTAATTCCGATAGCCAAGCGACCGGTAGTCCCGTTTTGATCGGGGTGACGCAGGAAGCGCCAGGCAAGAGCGAGCAGAAGTAGCGGTGTAACCCACGCTAACGCGCCGAAAAAGGATGTCGCCAGCATTGACGTCCAAGAAATAAACCAACCGTCAACCCCAAACCACGTTGCAGCAATCACAATAATTGCCGCGGCAATCAGCGAAAGTCCTAGTCCATCGCGGCGCATTTCCGGCTCAAGATCGCGAGCACCTTTGCCCACACCCCGAGCCGCACCACCCGCGAGGTGGGCGACACTAATCCAGACTCGGGCGATACCTCGACCGACTCCGGCTACCGCGCGAGGAAGGGGGCCCGGGCGAGCCGGCGCCTTGCGAGCCCTCGTGTGAGCACTTTTGGTGCTCGGTCGCTGACTACTTTTGGACTTGCTGGGGGAAGATCCACGCGTGCGCGTAGACGTGCGGGAAGCCATAGCGGCCAGCGTACCCACTCCTACCGTTAATCCCCAGTAGTCACACGCGCCCCGCGTGTCACAAATTCGCTTTTCCGCCGTCTTTGATCCCGATCACAACGGGCACGATCATGGGGCGACGCCGGTGTGTGGTTCCCACCCATCTACCGACAACTTTGCGGGCTTTCTGTGAAAGTTCGTGAGGGTCATCAATTCCCTCCTTCATGGCGTCAACCAGGGCCTTTGCCACTTCTGCCGCAACTTTTGTCGTGTCAGAGGTTTCTCCCACTCCGCGATCCACAATCTCGGGACCCACGACAACGCACTTTTGAGCAATATCGACGGCCGCATACACCGAGATGAAGCCTTCCTCACCCAAAATCAGCCGGTCTTTGAGCAAGTTTTCATCTGTTCTTCCCACACTGACGCCGTCAACATAGACCTCACGCAGCGGATAAGTGCCGGAAATAGCGCTCATGTCCCCACGGACATCAACACACGCACCATTAGCCGTGATAAGTACGTGATCGGCTGGGACGCCAATGCTCATAGCAAGGAGGGCATTGGCTTTCAAGTGGCGCCACTCTCCATGAATCGGCATGACGTATCGAGGTTTCACGATGTTGTACACATAACGGAGTTCACCCGCTGCGGCATGGCCTGAAACGTGCACTAGCTCATTGCCTTTATGAACAACGTCCGCCCCCAAAAGGGTTAGTCCGTTAATGACTCGATACACGGCATTTTCATTTCCGGGAATGAGTGATGACGCCAGAACAATTGTGTCGCCCTCTCCCACCGAAACATCGTGATTTCGATTAGCTATCCGAGAGAGCACTGCCATGGGTTCACCTTGGGAACCGGTGCAAATGAGTACTGCCCTGTTATCAGGCAATTGGGAAAGTTCATCCATTGAGATGAGTGTGTTACCCGGTATTTTCAGGTAGCCAAGATCCCTCGCGACATTCATGTTGCGAACCATCGACCGACCTACGAATGCAACTTTGCGGTTATGCGACACCGCAATATCGATTATCTGTTGAACACGGTGAACGTGTGAGGCGAAAGAAGCAACGATTACTCGACCTTGGGCTCGGTTGAAAACTCTTTCGAGCACCGGAATGATTTCTTTTTCACTGGGAACAAAGCCCGGCACTTCGGCATTGGTGCTGTCAACCATGAGAACATCTACGCCCAGTTCACCGAGGCGGGCAAAACTGGCAAGGTCGGTAATTCGGCCGTCAAGTGGTAACTGGTCCATCTTGAAATCGCCTGTATGAAGAACCCGCCCAGCCGGCGTTGTGATTGAAATGGCCATTGCGTCAGGTATTGAATGGTTGACAGCCAGAAACTCAAGTTCGAATGGGCCAATTATTTCCACTGCTCGATCTGCAACCGACAACGTGAGAGGTTTAATACGATGTTCCTTTAACTTCGCTTCAATGAATGCAAGCGTCAGTGTTGAACCGATGATCGGAATATCAGATCGATGACGCAGCAGAAAAGGCACCGCACCGATGTGGTCTTCATGCCCGTGGGTGAGCACTATTGCCTCCACGTCATTGATCCGATCCAGGATTGGTTCAAAGTCGGGCAGGATTAAATCAACACCGGGGTGTGACTCTTCGGGAAATAACACACCACAATCAACGATCAGTAATCGCGAGTCATATTCAAAAACTGTCATGTTGCGACCGATTTCACCGATGCCACCCAGCGGCATGATCCGCAGCGTTCCCGGCTCTAACGGTGGTGGAACAGGTAGGTCGGGGAGAAACATGTAATCGGTCCTTAATAGTTGTTAAAAGCTCGGGTGAACTAAGCGAATGGAGCCACGCCACCAGCGGCAAGATCAAGTCTCAATTGCTCGATCTCGCTGGAAGTTGCATTGACTAATGGAAGCCGAACAGGTCCACCGGGTAGACCTTGCAGATTAAGGGCGGCCTTCGTCAAAATCACGCCTTGGGCTCGAAAAATTCCGGTGTAGACCGGCAGGAGTGATTCATTGATCACACGAGCGGCCTCAACATTACCGCTCCAGAACAATTCAGCCATTTTCTTGAGCCGATCCCCCACCAGGTGTCCAACCACAGAAACCATTCCACCGGCGCCAAGTGCCAGTAGCGCCAAGTTCAGTGAATCTTCACCGCTATACCAAGCAAGATCTGTACGAGCCATGACCCATTGCGATGCTTCTAGGTCACCCTTTGCATCTTTATTAGCGATGATTCTTGGATGCTCTGCTAATCGCACAAGTGTTTCGGTTTCGATCGCTACGCCTGTGCGTCGGGGAATGTCGTAGGTCATTAGGGGCAAATCGGTGCTATCGGCAATAGCCCAGAAATGCTCAAAAATTCCTTGCTGTGGTGGACGGTTGTAATAGGGAGCTGCGGCCATAAGCGCGTCCACGCCAACTTGTGCGGCTGCCTTAGCGCTGGAGATTGAGTGCGCTGTGTCATTAGTGCCCACTCCGGCAATGACCGTGGCGCGGTCCCCAACAGCTTCGGCGACCGCTTGCAATAAGGCAAGGTCTTCCTTGTCGGTCTTAGTGGATGCTTCCCCCGTAGTACCGTTGATGACAAGCCCGTCATGGCCGAGATTATCTACTAAGTGTGTCGCAAGTTTTTGGGCTCCGACAAGGTCTTGGCTGCCGTCGGGCGCAAACGGGGTGATCATCGCGGTGAGCATCACTCCAAACGGACTTTTCATGTCAAAACCCTACCGCTAGGCCGATTCAAATGACATCGGCTAAGGGGCTACTCGACCATTGGCATTAAAGGTTGCATGGGTTATCGGCATTAACCGTGCAAAATGATCTTCATAGACCTCAGCCACCATTTCGATTTCGCGCTGTGGATATGACAGAAAATGCGACCCTTCGACCTTGCGACGCAGACTAAGAAAATTCATCAATGATCGTGCATTCATCGTGACATACGCGGAAGAAAAAATGGTTACCGGGAGCACCATTCGGGCTACTTCACGGGCCACACCAGCTTCGAGCATGTTCATGTACGCCGCATAAGCACTTGTGCATGAATCCTTAATGGCACTGTCAACCAAGTCGTACTGTTCAGCCGTGCCGGGGTGAAATTCGTATGCGCCCGGCTTTCCCGACTGAACCAAGGGACGATCATGGCCCGGAACGTAAAAGACGGGAAGCAACTCCCGGTATCGACCCGACTCTTCGTTGTAGCTTGCAATTCGGTGCCGCATATGTTCACGCCAAACAAAGATAGGTGCCTTGACAAAGAAAGTCATTGAATTATGTTCAAATGGACTGCCATGTCGATCACGCATTAAATAGTTGATCAACCCAGCGCTACGTTGGGGATCGGCATCCACGTCTTCGAGTGACTGTTCACCAACGGTTGACACTCGCGCCGCGAATACAACGTCGGCATCACTGGCATTGGCTCGAACCAATTCAACCGTGATGTCGCTACGAAACTCAATTTCCACGAGGTAGAGTCTATCGACCTACAGGTCGGGGGGCTGGTCAGTTAACTGGGCTGCGCTACCGTGTCGCTGTGGACACCGTGCGGCTGGCAAACGCCACGGATGCCTGTGCAATTACTCAACTTCAATTGTCGAATTGGCAACTGAGCCATCCTGAGTTGGCCCAATCGCTCGTAACCAATAACGTGGAAGCTGCGTGGGCTCAGGCAATCACAAACTACGGTGACATTGGCCGGGTTCTTGTCTGTGAACGTGACGAAACTCTCGTCGGTGTTGCGACGATTGAATTTTCGGGAGAAGTCGGCCAGATTTCCTTTTTCGAGGTTGCCCCCGAGGTCCGGCGGCAGCTCATTGGATCTCGCTTGCTTAACGCGGTGGCCGATATCGCGTATCAATCTGGATGCCGACGCATGTCGCTCTGGCTTAACAGCGAGCAAACGGTTGGACGACAATTCTTTGAATCAATGGGGTGGGAGCCGAGCGGTGCCACCCGGACAGTCAGTACGGTTAACGGGGTTTCGGATTCGGGGCAACCTGAAATCACAGAGCAACAGTGTGAATTAACGACTTCTTTGACTGACTAACACGACACACAAGAGCAGATAAATTCCGGCGGCTCCCCCGCGCCCGCCGGATTCATCACATTGACTTCATCATGATACGTCGCATTACCCAATGATGTACCTGAATGCAGGGAAACCATATTGCCGCATATTACGCATATCGGACATTAGATTCGCGTTGGTTCGCAAATCCCGTTTTCTGATCGCACTTGTGCAATCGGCTCGAGCCCGGTTCAGACGCTCTGCGGTCACAGCCGCTAGCGTGACGCCTTCACGGAAGAAAATGGTGAGGGGCACAATGGGTGGGAAACGCGGCGGTCGCGGAACTGATGGCGATACAGGTTCCATTGACCGAAACGCCCTGGGAATCGGGATCGCGACGGGCGCATATGCGTTATCTTTTGGCGCAATTTCAGTTGCCAGTGGACTCAGTGTCCTACAAGCCCAGACGCTTTCGCTTTTTATGTTCACGGGTGCATCCCAGTTTGCCTTCGTCGGTGTGATCGGCGCTGGTGGAGGTGCCGTCATCGCCATTGTCACGGCGATGCTCCTCGGCGCACGAAATAGCTTGTACGCTCTATCGCTCGGACCCGTTCTCTCACCGAAACGCACAGTGATTCCCATTACCGCACTTTTAACAATTGATGAATCAACCGCGATGGCCTTGCGATACGACCAATCCAAAAAGGCATCTCGTCGAGCTTTTTTTGCAACAGGAATCAGTGTTTACGTATTCTGGAATATTGGAACCTTATTTGGTTCGCTCGGAGCCAGTGCACTTTCTGACCCGGGAATCCTGGGACTTGATGCCGCAATTCCTGCCGGGTTCCTCGCTTTACTGTGGCCTCGTCTCACCGGTGGTTCATCCAGCGATAATCGAAAGATGTGGGCCTTAGCAATCATGAGTGCGGCTGTCGCCATGGCGCTGATTCCGTTCCTTCGTCCCGGTCTCCCGGTGCTTTTCAGCGCATTGGTAGCGGTAGCCGCGGCGTTGCTGTGGGGCAAAACCAGCCGCCCGATTGAGGGTGAATAGGTCATGTGGGCCAGTATTCTTATCGCTTCATTTGGCACCTATGCTGAAAAATTGCTCGGTTACCTGCTGCCAGTTCACATGCTCGAACGTGAATCAGTCCGACGAATGACTGGCCTTCTGCCCGTATCACTGCTTGCAGCGCTTGTTGCAGTACAAACATTTGCAGTTGACCAAGCGCTGGCGATCGACGCCCGTTTGTTGGGTCTCGGAGTTGCGGTCGTTGCTCTACTATTGCGAGCCCCATTTCTCGTAGTGATAATCGTTGCGGCAGCAAGCACCGCACTCGTTCGATGGCTCGGCTGGTTGCCCTAATGGTTGAACCGGTGTTTCGAAAGCCAATATTCGGAGCCGTTTGGCGCTACCCCGAGTCGGATCCGCAACGACTACAGCGAGTCGGGCGAAGGGGGATTCTACGATTAGCTTTTCTTGTTCCGATGACACTTTCACTTGTTTCAATTCTTGCAATTAGCATCGTTTACGCAGCGACCGGAATATCCCTCCTCGAAGCCCTGCTTATTGGTTTTTTCCTGGCCAGCTTTGCCATTCTTGTTCTACGAGGCTGGATGCTTGGCACCTTCGTCAACGGCAATGGATTCAAAGTCGTTACTTTGTTCATGACTACTTCAGGACTCTGGAAAAGCCGCTATCACGTGGAATCTGAATCAACCGTGTGGAAACTCGCCGGCATCCCGATTGGAATGAGAAGTCAGAGGGTCGTATTCGTTCCACAGCAGGGAAGACGAATCCCGACTCATGTGTACATCGGCAGCCCGGACACAATCTTTACCCGAGAGCGTTTCGATGTACTTTTTCAATTGCTACACAGGTGGAGCATTCCTGAATAGGCGCGCAGCCTCTCGCATTGAAGCACGAGCGGCTTTTCGATCACGTGATTCGTCATACGCCAAAGCGAGTAAATAACATTTAACCCAGTCATCAGGATCATGCGATGCCGCGATTGACTCAAATCGGGCGTCAGCAGCCGCGAGGACACTCCGACCGGAATCCTCCTTTGGCAGATCATCGGTTGGCAATTGCCCTGCCCGTGCAAGCTCACGTCCCATTTCTTGCATAGTGAAGCCAAACCGAATTTCGCGAGCAATCAAATACAGACCCAAGCCTGGAACTGTCACAATCGCAATGGCAAAAAGCGTCAAAATCGCATTGTTCTCTTGAACTAGCAAGCGTGCGCGATCAAGAGCGAAAACAAAATAGATGACACAAATGAGAGTGAAGATCCCCACCCAAATTTTGGGATTCCCCAGTCGTGCGAACACTTTTCACTTTCCTAATGGCAAGACATTTTCCAAACCCACTACGACACCATCAATGTGACTAATTTCCTTAATCGCAAGCAGAACACCTTGCATGAATGAATCCCGACTGAGTGAATCATGTTTAATCGTTAGTGTTTCGCCAATGCCCCCAAAGACAACTTCCTGATGAGCCACCAGACCGCGCAATCTCACAGAGTGAATGGGAACGCCGTCAACGGCTATCCCACGAGCCCCGGCGTCCTGGGCCTGAGTCGCATCGGGGGCTGGGGTCATGCTCTTTCGAGCAGTTGCGATCGTTTCCGCCGTGAATCTCGCAGTACCTGAAGGTGCATCAATTTTCTCAGGGTGATGCGATTCGATAATTTCGACTGATTCGAAATACGGTGCAGCAATGCCAGCAAAGGCGATCATGAGTACTGCACCCATACTGAAATTTGGAGCGATTAAGACTCTTGCGTTTGGACGCTGGCTTGCCCACAGTGACAGGGTCTCAACCTTCTCGGGGGTGAAACCTGATGTTCCCACTACGGCATCAATTCCGTGTTTGATACAAAATGCGAGAGTGTCCATCACGACCAGTGGATTGGTGAAATCCACCACCACCTCGCAGCGGGCTCGAGTAAGTTCTTCGAGCGAGCCATCAACATCAATGGCGGCCACTAATTCACAATCGGGATCTGCTTGCACTGCTGCAACTGCACTAGATCCCATTTTTCCATTCGCGCCCACTACTCCGACGCGGATCACTTTGCCCATTATCGACCTCTCTACGTGCGCAGATTTGAAAGTGGTGCCACAAAGCCTTTGTGCACCGGCAATTTCTTATAAGGACCAATAACACTCATAGCCAAAGGATTAGCAAGGAATTCTTGGGCTAAAGCATTGACACCCGCTGCATCGACCTGATCGACGCAACCCAGAACATCTTGTACCGAGAATAGTTTTTCTTCGTAGAGTTCGGCTTTTGCAATTCGACTCATGCGCGCACCGGTGTCTTCTTGGCCTAACACTGTTCCGCCTTTTACTTGGCCTTTCGCCCTCTGTAATTCACTAGGCGTCACACCAGTGAGTACCAGCTCGGCGAGTTCAGTTTGGCAAACCTCCAAAACTTGATCAAGTTTTGTGGGAATACATCCGGCGTAGATTCCAAAAATTCCTGAGTCACGGAAGCCCTGCGAATAGGCGTAGACCGAGTAGGCAAGACCTCGCTGCTCGCGTACCGCTTGAAAAAGGCGCGAACTCATTCCCCCACCCAAAATCGTGGAGAGAATTGCTCCTGTGAAACGCCTTTCATCACCCCTCACCAGTCCGTGAGTGCCCATAACGACATGTGCCTGCTCAGTCTTGCGCGTATCTAGTGAACTAGTCATGGCACTGATCTTTTGCCGCGCAATCGTGTGTCCGCGCTGACTTTTTGAGCTGCCGAGGTGGGTGTTCGGGCTTGCATCAAGGGCCTTCGACACCAATCGAACCGCTTGCGTATGGTCGACATCGCCGGCGATCGCAATGACCAAAGATTCCGGTTGGTAAAACTTGGAATAGAAGTTAACTATAGAACGGCGGGTAATCCCCAGAATAGTCTGTGCCGTTCCCAAAATTGGCCGACCAAGTGCCGTATCGCCGAAAAGGGTTCGCGCGAATTGGTCATGAACCAAATCACTGGGGTCGTCATCGACCATGGCAATCTCTTCAAGTATGACTCCACGCTCAGCCTCAATGTCTTCGCTTCGGAGCTGGGCATCAGTTACAACATCACACAAGACATCAATGGCAAGAGGAAGGTCTACCGCTAAGACTTTGGCGTAGTAGCACGTGTGCTCTTTACTGGTGAAAGCGTTGAGGTCTCCACCCACCGACTCAATTGCGGCAGAAATTTCAAGTGCTGATCTCTTTGACGTTCCCTTAAAAAGTAAATGTTCAAGGTAATGGGCAGCACCCGTGTGTGAACCGTTTTCATCCCGCGAACCAGCATCGACCCAAATACCTATGCTGGCCGAGAGCACCCCTGGCACCTTCTCAGTGATGACCCTGACCCCGCTTGGCAGGACGGATCGACGAACTAATGATCCATCCGTCCCGACCAACAGAGTTTTTGTTTTTGCCATTATTCCGCCGCGTCGGCGCCTTCGGGAGCAACTGTGATCAAGGATAGTTTCCCGCGGGGATCAATCTCCTTGATTTCAACCTGAATCTTGTCGCCCACCTTGAGAACTTCTTCTACGTTTTCAATTCGGCCTTTGCCAGCAAATTTCTTGATTTCGGAGATGTGCAGAAGTCCATCTTTGCCAGGTACCAGTGAGATGAAGGCACCAAATGCTGCCGTCTTCACGACTGTTCCCAAGTAACGCTCACCAACCTCAGGCATCGTTGGGTTTGCAATTTGATTGATCATATTTCGAGCAGCCTCTGCCGAAGGACCGTCGACCGCGCCAATGTAAATGGTGCCGTCATCTTCGATCGTGATATCAGCACCAGTCTCTTCTTGGATCTGGTTGATGATTTTGCCCTTGGGCCCAATGACTTCACCGATCTTGTCAACCGGAACCGTCACCGATATGACACGCGGTGCGGTAGCCGCCATTTCGTCAGGGACATCAATTGCTTCATTCATGACGTCCAAGATGGTGAAGCGGGCATCACGGGCCTGTGTCAATGCACCCTTCAAAACATCGGCTGGGATTCCATCGAGCTTGGTGTCCAACTGCAGTGCTGTTACAAAGTTGCGGGTTCCGGCAACCTTGAAGTCCATGTCACCGAAGGCATCTTCCGCTCCCAAAATATCTGTGAGCGCAACGAACTTCTGTTTTCCATCCACCATGCCAGAAATAAGACCCATTGCGATTCCTGCTACGGGAGCCTTGAGTGGCACACCTGCATTGAGGAGGGACATTGTAGATGCACAAACCGAACCCATTGACGTTGAACCATTGGATCCCAATGCTTCGGAAACCTGGCGAATCGCATAAGGGAACTCCTCGCGGGTAGGGAGAACGGGAACCAAGGCCCGCTCAGCGAGCGCACCGTGTCCAATTTCCCGGCGCTTAGGCGAACCAACACGACCGGTCTCACCCGTTGAATACGGTGGGAAGTTGTAGTTGTGCATATAACGCTTGCGACTCTCTGGATTCAAAGTGTCAAGTTGCTGTTCCATGCGCAGCATGTTCAGCGTGGTTATACCGAGAATTTGGGTTTCACCACGTTCAAACAGTGCTGATCCATGAACCCGAGGAATGACATCCACTTCAGCTGACAAGGTGCGAATGTCAGCTAACCCACGACCATCAATCCGGGTACCGTCAGTCAGAACTCGTTGACGAACTGAATTCTTAGTGACTGAGCGCAGAGCTGCACTGAGTTCTTTCTCGCGCCCCACAAATTGTGAGCCCAGGGCGGCCATGACATCAGACTTGATTTCGTCAAGACGATCTTCACGCTCGGCCTTGGACAGGATTGTGAGGGCTTGTGATACCGGCTCGGCAGCAATTTTCTCAACGGCTGTATAGGCATCATCTTCGTAATCCAAGAAGACGGGGAAATCTGCGATTGGTTTTGCCGCGGTCTTTGCGAGTTCGCTTTGGGCATCACACAAGACTTTGATGAACTTCTTGGAAGCATCAAGGCCCTCCGCCACGACTTCTTCGGTTGGTGCGGTTGCTCCTCCGGCAACAAGCTCGATAGTGCGCTCAGTTGCTTCGGCTTCCACCATCATGATTGCAACATCGTCACCGGCAACTCGGCCGGCAACGACCATATCAAAAACAGCTTCCTCCAACTGCTCATGTGTGGGGAATGCAACCCATTGGCCGCTGATCAAAGCGACACGAACACCACCAATAGGTCCGCTGAAAGGCAAACCACTGAGTTGGGTTGATGCTGATGCAGCATTGATGGCGAGGACATCGTAGAGATCCTTCGGATTCAAAGACATGACCGTAACGACAACCTGTACTTCGTTACGCAATCCCTTTTTGAATGTTGGACGCAGTGGTCGGTCGATCAATCGACAGGTCAGGATGGCATCTTCGCTGGGGCGACCCTCGCGACGGAAAAACGAACCTGGAATCCGGCCCACCGAGTACATCCGCTCTTCAACATCAACGGTGAGTGGGAAGAAATCGAATTGATCCTTTGGCTGCTTTCCAGCTGTTGTTGCACTAAGTAGCATCGTGTCTTCATCGAGATACGCGCAAACAGAGCCTGCAGCTTGCCGGGCAAAACGCCCATTCTCAAATCGGATTGTTCTGGTACCAAATGAGCCGTTATCAATCACGGCGCTTGCAGATGCAATATTTGATTGCATGGGGTGTCTCCTTACATTGGTTGAGACACTCCTGCACTGCCGCCATGTTCGGCGGTCATCGATCGAGATTCGCGGGGTAACTCACCCGAAAACCACTACCGAGGACCGACATCCGCGGTGCACGTGAAGTATCTAGTTAATTTCGATATTTACTTAAATGGCAAAGTCAAATCTACGTGATGTAGCGGCACTTTTAACGATACCGCCACATGCACCGTTATCGACGTAGACCGAGTCGTTCAATAATTGAGCGGTACCGGTTAATGTCAGTTTTTGTGAGGTAATTGAGTAGCCGACGACGCTGGCCAACCATGATCAAAAGTCCGCGCCGGCTGTGGTGGTCGTGCTTGTGAGTCTTGAGGTGCCCGGTGAGGTCTTCAATCCGGCGACTCAACATCGCTATTTGGACCTCGGGTGAACCTGTATCGCCTGGCTTCGTGCCATATTTTGCGATGATTTCTTGCTTTACTGCTGTGTCGAGTGACATTTGTTCCTCTCGGGCGCGCCATGTGATCCACCGTGAAGGAAGAACTCATGGGCATTGATTTCATGGACACGAATCTGGAAGCGCCCGCCTCCAAACCGTCTGGACCCCGATCCTAGCAGTGGAGGAACCCACCCCTCACCTCGGATCACTTCGAGTTTGAGTTCAAGAGCCGCCCAATATCGGCAACATCGACGGCGATTTGCGCCAAATAGTCGTCCAAACTGCCAAAAACTTCTTGGGGGCGCATCAAATCTACAAATTCCACCCCAATGTGCTTTCCATATAAATCGAGATCGGTTCGATCCAGCACATAGGCCTCCACCCGCTGGGAGTTCCCCTCAAATTGCGGGTTAGTCCCCACCGAAATGGCAGCCGGGAGCCGTTCCCCGGGGAGAGTGACGTATCCGGCGTACACACCGTCGGCGGGGACAATCAGACTCTCATCCCATTGCAGATTTGCCGTTGGATAGCCCAATTCGCGGCCACGTTGGTCGCCCTTAACGACCTGGCCGCTCAGACTAAAGT
>CAMCYV010000020.1 GCA_945885645.1 Bifidobacterium breve
ATAAATGTAACCAACGCAACTGCTGAACTTCCACAAAGTGGAGTCACGTGGGTGGTCACTCTGGAATTTGATTCTGAGGGTGCGTCAGCGTTGTCAGCTGCATCAACTGAGTTGAGTGCTCTTCCTGAGTGTGGCACCGGTGCGCAGCCCTGTAACGCTTTCGCAATTGTCCTTGACGGGGTTGTTGTCTCAGCTCCACGATTCAATGAACCGATTCTTGGCGGGCAGGCCCAGATTGAAGGTAGCTTTACCGCACAAGAGGCCAGAGATTTGGCGAGTATTCTTAAATTTGGCGCACTTCCCATCACGTTGGATCCTGTTGATGTAACAACAATTTCACCCACGGTGGGTAATGATCAACTGGTTGCGGGATTGATTGCAGGTGGAATCGGACTGCTGCTGGTCATGTTGTACTTGCTGTTCTATTACCGGCTTCTCGGTATCGTGGCTGGACTCTCACTCGTAGTCGCTGGCGGGTTGGTCTATGTCATTTTCGTCGTGCTGAGTAAGACCATCGGCCTCACTTTGACCCTCGCTGGAGTTGCAGGAGCGATCGTTGCAATTGGTATTACAGCAGACTCTTTCATTGTCTACTTCGAACGTATCCGTGATGAAATCCGAGACGGTAAGTCACTTCGACAAGCGTGCGACACTGGTTGGATCCGGGCTAGGCGAACACTGCTTGCGGCAGACTTCGTCTCCCTCTTGGCCGCAGTTGTTCTCTATCTGCTCTCTGTGGGCAGCGTTCGAGGTTTCGCCTTTGTTTTGGGATTGATCACTGTCATAGATGTCCTTGTCGCATTCTGGTTTACGCATCCGATCACGGTCCTGCTCGGACGCACAAAATTCATGCAGAATGGATCACGCTGGACGGGTCTGGATCCCAGTCGTCTTGGGGGAGTCAGCGTGTCCGACGCACTCGCGGGTAAATCCCGCCGCAAGCGAAGGGATGCATCAGCATGAGCAAGCTCTCAAAGATTGGTCAGCGCCTGTACCAAGGGGATGTCACGATCAATTTCGTAGGTCGTTGGAAAACGTGGTACATAATTGGTGGGATCCTCTTGCTGATCAGTGTCGGAGCGTTGGTAGGTCGTGGCTTAAACCTCGGCATTGAGTTCAAAGGTGGCGCCGACTTCTCTCTTCCGGCAGCCACATGCTCTGTTGAAGAAGCTCGAACTGTTGCAGAGACGCAAACGGGTTCGCAAAGCATCGTGACTGTTAGCGGATCGGGCACTATCCGAGTTCAAACGCAAACACTTACCCCGGCCGAGTCATCCGTGCTTGCGGGCCAACTTGCAGACGCGTGCGGAATTGCAAAAGACGACATTAAATACCAGGTTGTTGGACCAACGTGGGGAGCAGAGATTTCCTCCAAGGCCTTACAAGGGCTAGTCGTGTTCATCCTCCTTGTTTCACTTTTCCTCACCCTGTATTTTGAGTGGCGAATGGCGGTGAGCGCACTGGTCGCACTAGCCCACGACCTGATCATCACAATTGGAATTTATGCCCTGATTGGGCTGGAGGTTACGCCGGCGTCGGTGATTGGACTTCTGACAATTTTGGGTTATTCGCTCTACGACACGGTGGTCGTATTCGACAAAGTCAAGGAGAACACTCGCGGGCTGACCGGGCAGTCAGTTCTCACTTATAACGAGGCGGCAAACCTTGCGGTGAACCAGACATTGGTGCGGTCCATCAACACGTCGGTAGTAGCGCTTTTGCCGGTTCTCTCGATTATTTTTGTTGGAGCTCTGCTTCTCGGTGCGGGAACATTGCTGGACTTGGCCGTTGTTCTTGCGATCGGCATGACCGTTGGTACGTTCTCATCCATCTTTATCGCGACGCCTGTTTTGGCCCAGTTGAAGTCGGCGACCCCAGAAATGAAAGCGCTATCGGCGCGGGTACACGCTCGACGCGCCCAAATACAGCGCAAGAGTGCTGAGTCCGGGCAGGGCGAGCTCTCAACAGAAGACCTAACGAGTCCTCGAAACTTAGATCCAGTAGAGCGAATCCAGCCTCGAAAGGTGCCGCGCTCTAAGCGCAAATGAGTCGTGATTTGGGCACCCGCTTGCGAACGCGCGTAGAATAAGGTTGTTGGTCGCGTTCAGTGGGAGGGCATATGTCTGAAGACGTAGTAACCCCGACACCGACGCTGTCCGGCTCAGGCATCGGGACAACGGTTGCCGAAAGTGGAATCCGGTCTCGGCTGTCACGATTTGCCCCGAATCGATCGAGTCCATCAGAAATCGAACCGTTGCTGCGCACGTTGCGCAAGTATCACCCCAAGTCCGACACAAAGGTTGTCGAGCGGGCCTATGAAATGGCCAAGCACTTACATCGAGATCAAAAGCGGCGCTCGGGTGAGGATTACATCACCCACCCAGTAGCCGTTGCTGAAATTCTGGCAGATCTCGGAATGACCTCAGCAACTCTGGCTGCAGCCTTGCTGCACGACACGGTTGAAGACTGTGGTTATTCCCTCGATGCCTTGAGAGAAGATTTCGGAGACGAAATTGCACTGTTGGTCGACGGAGTAACGAAACTCGACCAGGTCACTTACGGCGATGCTACCGCAGCCGAGACCGTTCGAAAAATGGTAGTTGCGATGGCACGTGATATTCGGGTACTCGTCATTAAGTTGACAGATCGATTGCACAATATGCGCACGTTGAGATATCTACCCGACGAAAAGCAAGAAAAGAAAGCACGGGAAACGCTCGAAATTTATGCGCCGCTTGCGCACAGACTCGGAATGAATGCCATTAAATGGGAGTTGGAGGATCTTGCATTTGGCACGCTTCATCCGAAGATGTTTGCTGAAATTGACTCATTAGTTGAACAAAGAGCGCCGTCACGCGAACGAAATTTGAATCTCATTATCGATCAACTAAATGAAGACCTGCGCAACAGCAAAATCAAGGGACAGGTAACTGGGCGACCCAAGCACTATTACTCAATTTACCAAAAGATGATTGTGCGAGGCCGCGATTTCAACGACATCTACGACTTGATAGGCGTTCGAATTTTGGTCGACTCGATTCGCGACTGTTACGCAACGTTGGGAACCATCCATGCACATTGGAGTCCGGTGCCAGGTCGTTTCAAGGACTTCATTGCGATGCCAAAATTCAATATGTATCAATCACTGCACACCACGGTGATCGGTCCTGATGGAAAACCTGTTGAAGTTCAGATCCGCACCCACGAAATGCACCGCGCATCCGAATACGGAGTGGCAGCGCATTGGCGCTACAAAGGCGGATCTCAAGTCAAGACCGATGACTTTGCTTGGTTGCGGCAACTTGTTGATTGGCAACGTGAAACCGCCGACCCAAGTGAGTTTATGGACTCATTGCGATATGACCTAGGAACCTCGGAAGTTTATATCTTTACACCCAAAGGTGACGTTTTCTCACTTCCCGTGGCCTCAACTCCGGTGGACTTTGCATACACAGTTCACACTGAAGTTGGACATCGTTGCGTAGGGGCTCGAGTAAACGGAAAGCTAGTACCACTTGAGTCTGAGCTTAAGAACGGCGATGTAGTTGAGATTTTTACTTCCAAATCTGATGGATCAGGACCAAGCCGCGACTGGTTGAACTTTGTAGTTTCTGCGCGTGCAAAAAGCAAAATTAAAGCGTGGTTTTCTAAGGAACGACGCGACGAGGCCGTGGATAACGGCAAAGATCAAATCGTGCGGGCGGTTCGCAAGCAAGGCCTGCCACTCCAGCGCATGATGACTAATGCGGCGTTGACAAGTATCGCTGCAGGGCTGAATCAAGCAGATGTGACGGCGCTCTATGCCTCCGTTGGCGAGGGTCGAATTTCAGCTCAAACGATCGTGGCTCGACTCATTGATGTTGCTGGTGGCGTTGACGGTGCGGCCGATGACACGGCAGAGGCATTTAGGCCAACATTTGGCACTGCCACAAAGTCACGGAATCATGACGTTGGGGTTTTGGTCAATGGCGCCGACGACGTTTGGGTCAAATTGGCTCGTTGCTGTACACCGGTTCCGGGTGATTCCATTTTCGGATTTGTCACCCGCGGCTCTGGAGTCTCAGTGCATCGTGGGGACTGTGTGAACGTAGATTCACTCCAATCCCAGCCCGAGCGACTGGTTGATGTCTCGTGGGCTCCCACTCCAAACAGCATGTTTTTGGTCAACATCGCGGTTGAAGCGCTGGACCGGGCTCGATTGTTGGCCGATGTAACCAGGGCGCTCTCGGACACGCACGTCAATATCCTCAGCGCATCAGTTTCCACGACTCGAGACCGAATTGCCACCTCTCGCTTTACATTCGAGATGGCCGACCCAAAACATCTTGGTTCCGTAATTAAAGCGGTACGAGGAGTCGAAGGGGTATTTGACGCCTACCGAGTGTGACGGCGAAGTATCTAAGAACTGAGATCTGCGGCGGTGCTTTCGACTGCACCAAGCAACGCTCGCAGGCTTTTTATTGATTCCTCAAGCTGTGCGGCAGTTTTTGTGTCTCCCTTAGCCAATGCTTGCTCGAGTTGACGCTCGTATTTGGACAAACCACCGGCGAATGCATTTGCCGTTTCCTCTGCACGGGCCAATGCCTCAGGATTTGAAGCAGTCCATTTCGTCTCTTCAACGGCGCGGAACGCATCTTCGACTTTTTTCACGCGGGAATCCAGTTTCGCCCGGTCCTTTTTGGGAAGTTCACCAATCTTTTCCCAAGCAATCTGCAGATCACGCAATTGGGATTTTTGATTCTTCAAGTTTTTAACATCAACGGGAAGGAGTGCTTCAATCTTGACGGCAAGCTCCTCCTTGAGCGCTATATTCGGGACTAATTTCTCTTCCTCGGCAGCCTCTCCCGCCTTGAGTTTTTCGTAGAACTCGTCTTGAGCCGCTTTGAATCGCTTCCACAGTTTGTCTTCGTCCGCACGACTTCCGCGTGGAGCCCTCTTCCAATCCTCCATCAGATCCTTGAACTTCTTGATCCCCGCCTTTGCATCAGTGGTGCCGGCTGCAGCTTGAGCTCGGGTGATCAGATCGCGCTTGGCGCTCATAGCATCCTTGCGCACCGCGTCGAGTTCATGGAAATGAGCTCGACGTCTTTTGTCGAAAGATGTTCGCGCGTTGCTCAGGCGCTTCCAGAGCTCTTGCTCGGAGGAACGATCAACTCTTGGCAGGGTCTTCCATTCTTCTACGATCGCGGTGTAGCGCTCTGTGGTCAATTTCCACGAACCCGAATCAGACATCTTTTCGGCTTCCTCCACGAGGATGAGTCGGGCCGCGTGGGCACTTTCCTTCTGAGCGGCTTTGCGCGCGCGTTCACCACTCCTTTTTTCTTCAATCAATACATCAACTTGATCGCACCGCGCTTCAAGGGTTGCTATATCGCCAACAAATGATCGTTTGGATAACGAATCCCGCACCCGCTTGACCACTTGGGCGGCTGCATCCGCCGAGGTTTTACCTTCAGTAAGGCGAGTTGAAATCACATCAATTTCGACAACCAAATCGTCGTATTTGCGGGCATAAAAGGTTAAGCCCTCTTGCGGAGTTCCGGCTGCGTACTGGCCCACAACAACTTCACCCTCGGGTGCGTTGAGATAAACAGTGCCATCCTCGCTAACGCGCCCCCACTTCGACGCCTGTGAGATTGCTGGACGCACAGGTTGTTTGAGGGATCCGGGAGTCGGGATCAAGGGGGTTGGAGCTGTGCTGGTGGAGACAGTCGAAGATGGAGTTTCGGTCATGGCGGGCCTCTCGCGGGAACCTGGTCGGTCGGCTACAAAGGTTGCAGCACTGTGAATGCGTGTGAATCGGACGTAACACTACTTTCCTACATTTTGTCGCTTCTACTGTGGGTTTGCCAGCAATGTTAGGAAACTGTTGCACTTTTGATAAACACTGGTTGGGCCGGAACGCCATCGGTGAGGCCACCTTCGACACCGACCGAGGCCACCTCTTGCACGATGTCGAGGCCACTAGTTACCTTGCCCCAGATGGAGTAGCTACCAGGCAAGGTGGTGTCTGCATAGACGATGAAGAACTGGGACCCACTTGTTCCAGGTCCGGCGTTAGCCATGGCGATCGTTCCAGCGGGGTAATTGGCTTGACCGGTGATAGGCAAATTCTCGTCGGGCACCGTGTAACCGGGGCCACCGGTGCCATCGCCGGCAGGATCTCCGCATTGAAGTACATAGATGCCCTCGGTGGTGAGCCGGTGACAGGACGTGTTGTTGTAGAAACCGACATTTGCTAGAAATGCTTCTGATTCAACGGTTTTTTGGGCCTTGGCATCGAGGGCGATCACGATCTGTCCACAATTAGTGTCCAAGGTCAGGGTGGTGGGGGTGCTCTTCAGCGGCTCGGGGCCATCGGGGTAGGTGATGTCATTGGCGCGTGGAGTCCCAACTGGTGCACAATCGAGAGCGACCGCTTCGCTCGCGAGCGAAGCTGGATCCGACTTGGTGGCGTTGAAAACCGCAAAACCAACTCCGGCCACAACTAAGGCAATGACAACAACGATCGCGGTTATCCGCTGATTTCGCTTGGCATGCTTGGCTCGTTCGGACCGCTTGGCCTGCTGGCGCTCGTATTTGGCACGCGCTAGGTCGCGTTCGCGCTTTTGTGTAGACATCTTGTGCTCTCCAAGGGCTCGTTAGCTTTGTGGTGATAGGTGGGTAAGGATACTCATGGGTAGGCTGACACCCTTATGTTGATCAAAGGTTTCCCGGCGGGCTCGTGGGCCACGAATGCCTACGTCGTGGCAGCAGGCGCGGGTGAGCCGGCGATCATCATCGACCCTGGTCAGGACTCGATCGATGGAATCAAGGAAATTGTGAGGGAAAACCGCCTTGCACCCGCGGCAGTGATTTTGACTCATGGTCATATTGACCACATTTGGAGTGTCGCGCCGGTGAGTGCAGACTTTGGTATCCCCGCATTAATTCATGTTGACGATCGGTATCGGCTCGCGGATCCGGCAGGAAGTAGCTTCTCGGCCGCACGGGAACAGTTGTTAGCAATGACTAAGGGTGAACTGGAGCTAAACGAGCCCGAGGACATTCAAATAATCGAGCACAACCAGTCACTCAATATCGCGGGATTGGCCTGGGAGTTCATTCATGCACCCGGACATACTGAAGGCTCCATGGTGATCAGAACTGATGAAAGCGGCGACCCGATCGTTTTCAGCGGAGATGTCCTTTTTGCTGGGTCGATCGGCCGCACAGATTTGCCGGGGGGGAGTCTGGCTGCAATGACTCATTCACTTGAAAATGTTATTTTGCCAATGCCCGATCACACTCGTGTATATCCCGGCCACGGACCGAATACAACTATCGGCGTGGAGCGGGCGACAAATCCATTCCTTTCCACCGGAAAAGGTTTGTAATCCGTGGCCAACATCAACGCGCCCAAGGGTGTTCCCGATTATGTCCCGCCCCGGAGTAGAGATTTTCTGCGAGTGCAGGAACAGCTCAGTTCTTCGGCTCGCCTAAGTGGTTATGAGTATATTGAGTTGCCAGTTTTTGAATCCACGGAACTTTTCGAGCGAGGCGTAGGGACAAGTACCGACGTAGTTCAGAAAGAAATGTATACCTTCACTGACCGTGGTGATCGCTCAATCACACTCCGGCCAGAAGGTACGGCGGGTGTCATGCGCGCGGTTATTGAGAATCGATTAGATAAAGGCGCACTGCCCGTCAAACTTTGGTACCGCGGACCGTTTTTTCGGGCAGAGAGACCTCAACTGGGTCGCTATCGCCAATTGCAACAGGTCGGCGTTGAGGCCGTTGGCTCAGTGGACCCGATCATTGATGCCGAAGTCATTGCCCTTGCGGACCAGGCCTACCGCTCCCTGGGGCTGAATGATTTTCATCTTGATCTAACGTCATTGGGTTGTTCACAGTGCCGACCGGCTTATCGAATCAAGCTCCAAGAGTTTCTTGGCACCTGCGATCTTGATCAGGAAACGAAGGAAAGAGCAGATCTCAATCCACTGCGTGTTCTTGATGACAAGCGCGAAATCGTCTCATCGCAAATGATTGACGCCCCCCTCATGATTGATTCGCTGTGCAGTCAATGCCAAGAGCATTACGACCAAGTGCGTGACTTCCTTCGCATCTTCGGTGTGCAATGGAATGAAGCACCACGGATGGTGCGTGGGCTTGATTACTACACACGAACAACATTTGAATTTGTGCATCCCGGACTCGGGGCGCAGTCTGGGATCGGCGGTGGGGGTCGCTACGACGGGCTCATGGCTGAACTTGGCGGAAGTGAACTCTCCGGGATTGGTTTTGGTCTCGGTGTTGACCGGACACTTCTCGCGTGTGAAGCCGAAGGACTGACCCCATTTCGTTCCCGGATTCTTGACGTGTTCGTAATTCCGGTCGGAGACCAAAGTCGTGAGCCCTCAGTTTCACTGTTAGTTGCTTTGAGGGCAGCTGGTATTGCGGCTGATGTGTGTGTGGACAATCGGAGCATCAAAAGCGCAATGAAAGCGGCTAATGTCTCGAATGCACCACTGGTCATAATTATTGGTCCGGACGAGTTGTCGTCATCGAGTGTTATTGTCAAAAATATGACCAGTGGCGATCAGCAATCACTCCCCAGTGAGCCAGGAACCCTGATTCCCGCCGTGCAGGAAACTTTACGAAATCTACAAGCGGAAAATAGGAAAGAGGACCAATCGTGATTCGCACGGCTCAAGCAGGTGCACTATCTCGCGCGGATATCGGACGCGAAGTGACATTGGCAGGATGGATCGCCAGCCGACGGGACCATGGTGGGGTTGCTTTCCTGGATCTTCGTGACACAACGGGGGTTGCCCAGGTCGTTGTCCGCGACACCTCCATGGCGCACGACTTGCGAGATGAATATTGCATCGCGGTCACGGGCACCGTTGAAGAACGTCCAGAAGGAAACGCGAACCCGGACTTGGCTTCTGGTGACATTGAATTAATCACCACGAAACTTGAGGTTCTCTCAAAGTCGGCGCCTCTTCCATTCCCGATTGACGACCGCATAACTGTTAATGACGAAGTGCGCTTACGTCACCGTTACCTCGACCTGCGTCGAAAAAGTTCTGGAGATATCTTGCGCATGCGCTCCAAGGTGAGCCACATCGCTCGTAGTGTCCTTATCGACGATGACTTCATTGAGATCGAAACACCAACACTTACTCGTTCAACCCCCGAGGGTGCACGCGATTTTTTGGTTCCCGTTCGCCTTCAACCAGGTAATTGGTACGCACTGCCACAGTCACCACAGCTGTTCAAACAGTTGCTCATGGTGGCCGGCATGGAAAAGTATTTTCAGATCGCCCGCTGTTATCGTGATGAAGATTTCCGAGCCGATCGCCAACCGGAATTCACCCAACTTGATATCGAGATGAGTTTCGTTGATCAAGATGACGTGATGGCCGTTGGTGAACAGGTAATTCGTTCCGTGTGGCATGGAGTCTTGAACTACACGATCGGTGAAATTCCGCAGATGACGTATCACGAATCCATGCGTCGATACGGCAGTGACAAGCCTGACCTTCGTTTTGGTCTAGAACTTGTTGATCTCACTGCGTATTTTGGCCAGACACCATTTCGGGTGTTTCAAGCCGAACATGTCGGTGCAGTCATCATGCCCGGTGGCGCAGACCAGCCTCGCCGAGCTTTTGATGCATGGCAAGAGTGGGCCAAACAACGGGGCGCAAAGGGATTGGCATATGTCACGGTGAATGAAGATGGCCTCGGCGGGCCGGTAGCCAAAAATCTCAGCGATCAGGAGCGTGAGGGTCTAGTGGCTGCCAGTGGAGCTCAGATTGGGGACTGCATCTTTTTTGCAGCTGGCCGGGCAACCGATGCGCGTGCGTTACTTGGGGCAGTCCGCAACGAAGTCGCCGACCGACTGGATCTCATCGATAAGAGTGTGTGGAGTTTTGTTTGGATCGTCGATGCTCCCATGTTTGAGGAAGTTCAAGACGATGCCGGCAACTGGACTTGGACGGCCGTGCACCATCCCTTCACATCGCCTAATGGCGAGTGGCTCGATAAGTTCACGGAGTCACCCGGTGAAGCACTCGCTTGGGCATATGACTTGGTGTGTAATGGGAATGAAATCGGCGGAGGGTCAATTCGTATCCACCAAGGAAATATTCAAAACCAAGTATTTCGAATCCTTGGACTCGAGGAAAAAGAGGCCAATGAAAAATTTGGGTTTCTCCTTGAAGCATTCGCTTTCGGCCCCCCGCCTCACGGTGGAATCGCATTTGGCTGGGATCGAATCTGCATGCTGCTAGCCGGTGCCAATTCGTTGCGAGATGTGATTGCGTTTCCCAAAACAGGTGGCGGACAGGACCCTTTAACGGGGGCGCCAACCCAAATCACGGTTGCCCAGCGTAGGGAGGCTGGCATTGACGCGAAGCCAAAAAAGAATGAGCACGAGGAAAATGCGCAAGGACAGGTGTGATCCTGTATTTCAACGCCTTATTGTTAACACGTGAGTTTATTTGAGCAACGCTCAGTTGGTCCGCTGGCGGTTCGAATGCGACCACGGGGTTTTGAAGATCTAGTTGGTCAAGAGCGCGCGCTCACATTGGGAAGTCCGCTTCAACTACTGCTTGCCGGTACCGGATCCGTTTCAATCATTTTGTGGGGACCGCCGGGAACAGGGAAAACCACGATTGCAACGCTGATTTCCGCTCAAACGGGTCGAAAGTTTCGTGAACTATCTGCAGTCAGTGCAGGTGTGCGCGATGTCCGTGAAGTTATTGAAAAGGCTCGCGAAGATTCAAGCCTCTACGGCACTGAAACGGTGCTTTTCATTGACGAGGTGCATCGATTCAATAAATCTCAGCAGGACGCATTACTTCCAGCCGTTGAAAATGGATGGGTGACCCTTGTCGCAGCTACAACTGAGAATCCTAGTTTCTCGGTCATCTCTCCGTTACTCTCGAGAAGCGTGGTGGTGAAGTTAGAGCCACTTGATCAGGTATCACTTCGAGCGTTGTTGATTCGAGCAATGGAAAGTGAGCGCGGCCTTGATGCGAGCGTCACGGCGAACGATCTCGCAATTCAGGCGCTCATCGATGCAAGCAGCGGTGATGCTCGTCGGGCACTGACAGCCCTCGAGGCGGCAGCAAATGCGACGCTAGCGCGATCAAGTCGCGAAATTTGTGTCGAAGATGTTGAAAATGCAATAAATGTTGTTGCTATTAACTATGACAAGGACGGTGACACCCACTACGACGTCATCAGCGCATTCATCAAGAGTGTCCGGGGGAGTGACCCTGACGCAGCCCTTCACTATCTCGCCCGAATGTTGCACGCAGGCGAAGATCCGCGGTTCATCGCAAGAAGGCTCATGATTTTAGCGAGTGAAGATATAGGTTTAGCGGCATCCCAAGTGTTGTTAACCACGGTGGCTGCAGCGCAATCCGTGCAGTTGGTCGGAATGCCAGAAGCGCAGATCATCCTGGCGCACGCCACACTTGAGGCGGCTCTTGCACCGAAGTCGAACAGCGTTGTCAACTCGATAGGTGCGGCCATGTCCGATGTTCAGCAGGGTCGAGTCGGAAATGTCCCGGTGCACTTGCGAGATTCTCATTATCCGGGAGCATCCCAATTGGGGCATGGAGCCAACTACGTGTATCCCCACGATCAAATAAGTGGGGTGGCGCAACAGTCCTATTTGCCAGAGGAATTGGAGGGCTCTTGCTACTACCGACCTACTCACCACGGTGCAGAAGAACGCCTGGGGACCGTGGCAGATCGGCTTCGAAAGCTCCGGAGCGGTGAATCGCTAGACTGAACTATGCGCAGAATGGTCTGGGTCTCATTAGGGGCCGTTGGTGGAATCCTTGCCTATCGAAAACTCGAAGAGCTGGCGAATGAGTCAATGAATAAAGGACTAGTTCTCACGCTGATGGATGCTGGAACTTCGGCTCGGGTATTCGCTGTGGGTGTCGGTGAGCAGGTCTCAAAAATTAGACAGTCCGCGCAACCGAAACAACACGACTCGATAACCCCGTAATCGCACTCAAGGAGTAAAAACAATGGATTCCGCGCAAATTCGGACTCGATTTCTCACGTTTTTTGCTGAACGTGGACATGAAATCGTTCCCTCGGCATCCCTTCTCCTGGACGACCCAACACTGCTTTTTGTTAATGCCGGAATGGTGCCATTTAAACCGTATTTTTTGGGTGAAGCCCCGGCGCCGTACTTGCGCGCAACGAGTGTTCAAAAAGTCGTTCGAACCCTTGACATTGAAGAAGTTGGTAAAACAACCCGCCATGCTTCCTTTTTCCAAATGGCTGGGAATTTCTCATTTGGTGACTACTTCAAGGAGGAAGCAATTCCACTTGCTTGGGAGCTACTCACATCCTCTATCGACGACGGCGGTTATGGCTTTGATCCTGAGCGCCTTTGGGTGACGGTGTACCAAGATGATGACGAAGGCGAAGCTATCTGGCGAGATGTCGTTGGTGTTCCACCAGAACGAATCCAACGCCGTGGCATGGATGACAACTATTGGTCAATGGGAGTGCCCGGACCATGTGGGCCGTGCTCAGAGATCTACTACGATCGAGGACCCGAATTTGGTGCCGAAGGTGGTCCGATCGCCGATGAGAATCGTTACCTCGAAGTCTGGAACTTAGTCTTCATGCAATTTGAGCGGGGCGAAGGCTCGGGCAAAGACGATTTTCCCATATTGGGACCGTTGCCAGCTGCGAGTATCGACACCGGAATGGGTCTTGAGCGCATGGCAGCAATTTTGCAAGGCGTTGACAACATTTATGAAATTGATACCACACGTGGAATTTTAGAAACGGCTTCGACACTTTCGGGGGCCGTTTATGGAATCAGCGAGAAACATGACATTGCATTGCGCGTGGTAGCTGATCATTCACGAACAGTTATATTCTTAATTTCCGACGGAGTCATTCCCGGCAATGAAGGGCGTGGATACGTTCTGCGTCGCCTAATGCGGAGGGTTATTCGCAATATGCGGATCCTGGGTGCGACCGGTGCCACCCTGCGAACATTATGTGAATCAGCCATCTCGGTGATGGCACCCCAATACCCTGAACTCAATGATTCACGCGAACGAATCCTTAGTATTGCAATGGGTGAAGAGAATGCTTTCGCACAAACATTGATAACCGGAAATGTTTTGTTCGAGAGCGCTGCAAGTGAAACGAAGAATATTGGTAGCTCAACGATTTCGGGTGATAAAGCCTTCGCGCTACATGACACGTATGGTTTTCCCATTGATTTAACGATGGAAATGGCAGCCGAGGCCGGACTCACTGTTGACCGGGATCGATTCTCTGTCCTCATGAAAGAGCAACGTGACCGTGCGAAAGCTGACTCAGTCGCTCGCAAAAGTGATTTTGCCGCAACGACCGCCTATAAGGAGATTTTGACCGTCCGGGGCAGTGCTGAATTCACAGGATATGTGGAGAGCACGACCGAGGCGCAGGTCACGGGACTGGTAATTGACGGAACCTCGGTTCCCGCGGCACGTGTCGGTGACCACGTTGAAGTTATCCTGAGCCGAACTCCATTTTATGCGGAATCAGGTGGTCAACTTGGAGACCACGGTGTCATCACTTCAGTAACGGGACAATCTCGAATTGAGATCTACGATGTCCAAACTCCTGTCATCGGACTCGTTCTGCACCGTGGTCGGGTAGTGGATGGCGAGTGTAGTGTTGGTGAGTCAGTCATAGGCGCTGTCGATATTGCACGACGGAAGGCAATATCGCGGGCACACACGGCCACACACATGGTGCATCGTGCATTTCGAGAAAGACTTGGAGAGACTGCTACTCAAATGGGGTCAGAGAATTCCCCCGGCCGATTCCGCTTTGACTTTCCGAGTCCGGAAGCCGTTTCACCGGCGGTGTTGCGTGACGTTGAGCAGTACGTCAACGCAATGCTTATTGAGGACCTCGCTGTGAGTGCGAACTTGATGTCCCAGCAGCAAGCACTAGATATGGGAGCCATGGCGCTGTTCGGCGAAAAATATGGCAATGAAGTCCGAGTTGTCTCCGTTGGTGACTGGGCTCACGAGCTGTGCGGTGGAACACATGCACAGCGAACAGGGGCACTGGGCTTGGTGTATTTCGTCGGGGAGGGTTCCGTCGGTGCCGGCGTCAGACGAGTCGAAGCACTCGTGGGTTCGGATGCTTATCAATTCGCAGCTAATGAGCACGTCCTAGTCAATAAGCTCACCACGATGCTCAAAGTGCCGGCGGATCAGCTCGCTGACCGACTCGAATCAACAATAGGCGCACTGAGAATTGCCGAAAAAGAAATAGCGGAGTTCAAACGTTCTAACTTGCTCAAGGATGCAAGCGGCATTTTGGGGGAGCCGGTTCGGCGCGGTGATATTGATCTCTGGGTTTTTGCAGCGCCTGTTGGTACCGATGCTAATAGTCTCCGAGAGTTGGCTCAGCAAGCAATCTCACGTGGAAAAAACGACTCGAAGGCTATAGCCTTCGGAACTCTCACCATGGATGGAAAAGTTTCTGCGGTTGTCGCTGTGAATGACCTAGGTGTTCAATCTGGGCTGTCAGCTCAAGAATTATTACGCTTGGCCTTGTCGCACATTGAGGGCAAGGGCGGTGGCAAAGAAGCTTTCGCCCAAGGTGCAGGCACAAACGCTGCGGCACTGCCAGCAGCGATCTCAAGCATTGAAGCGGCGTTGGTCGCGCATAAATAATGGCCCGGATTAATCAGCGGCGTCTTGCATTTGATGTCGGTACGGTGCGCATAGGGGTAGCAACGACTGACTTTGATGCAATTTTGGCTTCGCCACAGACTGCAATCGGTGGGGGCGAGCACTCAATCACGTCGGCTCTGACACTTATTCGCGAGTATGAACCATGTGAGATTGTTGTTGGTCTACCGAGCAACTTGAAAGGCAATGACACGGCATCCACAGAAAATGCTCGGGAATGGGCGCGCCAACTGGGCCTTGTTTCACCAATTCCAATTATTCTGATTGACGAGAGATTAACCACAATTCAAGCT
>CAMCYV010000021.1 GCA_945885645.1 Bifidobacterium breve
CGACAATGGTCGCAACCATCTGTTGCTGTCCAATCCGCTCCGATCCATCAAAGGCATCAACCGTCTTTTGCAGTAGATCTTGTGCGTCAATATCAACCGGCACGCAAGATCCCTTGACGCTCGATGTCAGCAGCCAGGGCTGGGGGCACGAGCGCCCTGACGCAACTTCCCAATTCGCCGTGGTTGATGTGCACATGCTCGCCAGTTTCGTGGATGCGCGCGAGCAGATCCCCTCGGCTATAGGGAATCGTCACATCAATTGCCACAAGAGTTTGAGGCAATTCGGAGTCAATTCTTTGGAGTAGTTCGTCCAGCCCCGCACCCGTATGCGCACTGATCACAATCGCGTTAGGGAAGGAACCTTGGATTGCTGCGATATCCATCGGGTTGGCAATATCAGATTTGTTGATTGCAATGATTTCAGGGACTTCGCCGGCTCCAATTTCATTAAGCACCTCGCGCACCGCCGAAATCTGCCCGAATGGGTCTTCATCGGATGCATCGACCACGTGGACAATAAGACTGGCTTCTTGCACTTCAGTGAGAGTTGACCGAAACGCCTCAATGAGTGCGTGGGGCAGGTGTCGAACAAAACCGACAGTGTCTGCGAGGGTGAATTCTTTACCGCTAGGGGCTTTCATCTTTCGGACCGTGGGGTCCAGGGTTGCAAACAATGCGTCTTGCACGAGTACACCTGCCCCAGTCAACGCATTGAGCAGACTGGATTTCCCCGCATTGGTATAGCCGGCCAACGCGACGGTCGCGATCCCTGAGGCTTCTCGAGCACTTCGTTGGGTTCTTCGGGTGGCCTCCAGGGCCTTAAGATCACGGCGTAATTTTGTCATTTGGGCCCTGATTCGACGACGATCGGTTTCAATCTTTGTCTCGCCGGGACCGCGTGTACCTAAGCCACCACCAGCACCGCCAGCGTGACCACCAGCTTGCCGGCTGAGCGACTCACCCCAACCGCGAAGTCGCGGCAACAGGTACTGCATTTGTGCCAGCGAAACTTGAGCTTTTCCTTCACGACTGCGTGCGTGCTGCGCAAAAATGTCGAGGATCAACCAAGTGCGGTCAACTACTTTTACTTTCACAGCACTTTCCAACTGGCGTAGTTGCCCCGGCGTCAATTCACCATCGCACACAACTGTGTCAGCGCCCGTCTCGGCCACGATAAGTGCCAATTCCTTGACTTTTCCTGAACCCAGGTAGGTCGCGGTATCGGGTGCATCGCGACGCTGTATTACTCCCTCCACAACTACGGATCCTGCGGTTTCCGCAAGCGCTGCCAGCTCGCGCAGTGAACGCTCTGCCGATTCAACGGTTCCACCGGTCCATACGCCCGCAAGAACCACCCGTTCAAGCCGGATCTGTCGATATTCGACTTCGGAGATGTCCTGCAGCTCAGTAGATAAGGAGGAAACTTTGCGAAGACCAGCCCTCTGTTCGAGTTCAAGACTGACGTCAAGGTCTTGCTCGAAGTCTGATTCATTCACGTGCCTAGTATCGCAGATCACCGCCATAAGACCTACTGTCAAAAATGAACCGGTGAACTCAGAGTCACAACTAGATTAAAACGCGACCACGGGCCACGAGTTCGGCTGCTCCACGCAACGTAAAACATCCTGTTGTAACGTTTTCACTCACGAGGAGTTCACCTCCAGGAACAGTGACTTTCCAGTCCAGATGTTTTTCATACACTGCGGCACTTCGCCTGGCAGCCCAGGCAACAGCACATGCACCCGTCCCACAGGATTGAGTTTCCCCCACCCCACGTTCAAAAACCCGCATGGTTACTTCACCGGGGGCCGTTATCGTTGCGAATTCAACGTTCATTCCCTCGGGAAAAGAATCTAAAGGTTCTGCTGTGGGAATCTCCTGCAGAATGAGTTGCGATAAGACTGATTGATCCACCCAACAAACGGCATGTGGATTTGGGAAGAACACACCCACGGAATCGAATGCCTCACCCGTTGCCAAGTGAATTCTTGCAGCCAACGAGGGTGAGGGGGCAAGCGCTGGTCCCATCTCGACGGATATTGTCAGATCGGGGTGCAGGTGAACCGCCCGAACTCCCCCACGCGTTGAAATAGTGAATTCTTTTTCCGTCTCAAGGCCATTAGCAACCAAATATCGAGCAAATACACGAGCGCCATTTCCACACATCTCGGCATAACTGCCATCAGCATTTTGGTGATCCATGAACCATGTTGCATCACCATGATTAATTCCCGGTAAATCAACGTTTTGGGTTCGAACCGCACCTATTACGCCGTCTGCCCCTAGACCCGATCGACGGTTGCACAGGGCTTCCACCTGTGAGGGTGAAACTTCGACCGTTGCATCTTCATTGTTGTAGAGAATAAAGTCATTGGCTGTACCGTGACCTTTAACAAACGCCAATTCAGCCAATAAACTCACCACACCACTCTATTGGGCTTTCGCAATGGCACGTTGATAGGCCGCGCGCACCCGGTCATCAATTTCACTCCACGAAAAATTCGGCTCGATCCGCGCATTGTGTTCAAGAATGGCTTGCAGGGAAGTTCGGTCGGTATCCCAATCCTTTATCGCCGATGCAACTCCCGCGTCTGAATCACAGATGCGACCGTCAACTCCATCGGCAATGAAGGTCTGTGTACCTGTTCCACTCCTAGCTACCACGGCGAGTCCATTAGCCCTGGCCTCCAATGCCGCGATCCCGAATGACTCTTTAATCGAAGGCTGGATGAATATCTGAGACCGCTCAAGAACCAACTTAAGTTCGACCGGAGCCAATCGCCCAAGGAACGTCACAGGTAGGTGTTCTCGTCGGGCTCGCTTCTCCCACATTACACGCTCTGGACCCTCGCCCACAATAGTGAGGTGCGCATCAACTCCAAGTTTTCTCAAGTCCCTCATAACCTGAAGCAATGCTCCCGTTCGCTTCCGCGGTGCAATTCGGAGCACACTGACGAGTTGAAGGGGTGTGGCTGTCACATCGGCGACACCTGTGCGAGCCCAATGGCCAGGGTCAATTCCATTGGGTACAACGTCTATGTCAACTCCAAGTGATGCTTTCATGTGATTGGCTGCGACATCACTGACAGCACTCATAGCAACGCGATTCCACTTCAGCCACGCTCCGCTGATTCCAAACAATGGACGAGCTAGGTGACCCCACACACTGTGAATGGTCACCAGGGTGGGCAGCCCAAGATCGTGGGCTGCCCGGGTTGCGCTCCAAGCAAATGGTGACAGCACACCGGCATGGACATGAACAACCTCGGGAGGATGATCGCTCAAAAGCCGTCTCACGCCGCGATACGTTCGCGGGTGAATGGGAAGGTCAAATGGGACCGGGAAACTCAACCGATCCACGGGAAATTCTGTGAATGGTGGTCCAGAAGTAGCCGTGATCACCCGCACCTGATCACCCATCCGTTGTTGGGCGCGCGCCAAACCCAAAACTTGGGTTTCAATCCCACCCGTCCTGGGCGCAAAGCAATCGCTGATATGGGTGATTCGCACGGAGCCGACCGTACGCCACAATGGGTCCACTATGCGCAACCTGCTCTTCCTACACGCCCATCCCGATGATGAAGCACTCCTCACGGCAGGGACCATGGCCAAAGCCCACGCAGCGGGTCATCGGGTTCACCTTGTCGTGGCCACCGATGGATCAGCAGGTTTAACTTCCAACGAATTTTCGCAAAATCTGGCTTCTCACCGGTCAATGGAACTAGCCCAATCTGGCCAAATTCTGGGTGTTTCCAGCATCACCGAACTTAAATACCCGGACTCTGGCTTACTTGGCGAAAACATTCCCCTCGGGGGATTTGCTGGAGTGGATCCTCAAATAGTGGCCAGGCAGCTCGCTGACATTGTGATCGAACAGCGAATCGACACACTGGTGGGGTACGACCCTTCTGGTGGCTACGGTCACCCGGATCACCTACACGTGCACAAGGTTGCGCGTGCAGTAAGACAAATGACCGCCTGCACCCTGTTTGAAGCAACCCTTCCACGCGAGCCAATTGCTCGAGCTGTCAAACTCGCCAGCGCAATGTCGCTGACTCCTTCGGATTTTGATCCCGAAACGTTCGCCCACAGTTGGACTCCCAAGGCCGAAATCACCCATCGGGTTAACGTGCGGAAATTTTCCTCTATCAAAAAAGATTCCATAATGGCGCACTCATCACAGTCAAGTGCCGATGGCACTATTAGAACTTTGGCGGTACTCAGCAAATTACCCAAACCAATTTTTGACGCATTACTGGGAACCGAGTACTTCGTTAAAGTGAATTAACACCGATTCACTCAGGTGCTCACTATCCCAAGGGAACCAATGGATACGCGGGTCCTGTCGGAACCAACGTTGCTGCCGCCGGGCAAATTTCTGAGTCGCGTAAATGATTTTCTCACGCATTTCCTCTAAACCCATTTCGCCTTTAAGGTGAGCCAGAACCTGTGCGTAACCAATTGCGCGCGAAGCTGTTGGTGCGCTGCGCAAACCTTGTGACTCAAGTTGTTCCACTTCGCGAACGAAGCCAAGATCGAGCATGTGATCGACGCGCTGCGTGATTCGTGCATCCAAGATGACTCGATCAATTTCTAAGCCAATACGAACACTGGAGACTTCCTCAACCGGTTCGGGTAATCGAGAATTGTAAGGCTCACCCGTGATCTCGATGACTTCGAGCGCCCGAACAATCCTGCGTCCATTTCCCGGCAAGATGTTACTTGCTGTTATCGGATCTTTTTCAGCCAAAAGTTCATGCAATTTCTTTGGGCCGTCTTGTTCAAGCAGATCCTCGTATCGTGCCCGGATAATTGGGTCAGTTGCAGGGAAATCAAAATGATCAAGGATTGATTTAACGTAAAGAACACTCCCACCGACCACGATCGGGGTTCGCTGCCGCTGCATTATCTCGGCGATTGATGTGCGCGCCAAGTCTCGAAACTGCACGACGTCGGCTCTGTGCGACATTGGCCACACATCAATCATGTGATGCCGGATTCTTCCCAACTCTGCGGCCGTTGGCTTGGCTGTACCAATGTCCATTCCACTCACAGCCTGCATTGAGTCAGTTCCTACTAATTCACCATCCAGCTGTTCCGCACATTCAATGGCGAGTTTGGTCTTGCCAACTGCTGTTGGGCCGACGATAGCGAGAGTTAGTTGTGGATACATGAGTCATTCAATCAAGGTGCAACGAACGTGGGAATTCCCAACATCACGGCGCTTTGTGGTGAAGTTTCAGAAAGATCCCCAGCCCGCGTGGGGCGAACTGAGGTTGCCTCACCGATGAGGTGGTGGGGCGCCGCCGAGGTAACCGTGCCAATTAAAAAGTCACCGGGGCGAGCAACCAATGGCCCAAGGTCAAAGTGCGCGAGACGGCCGTCCGCTGTTCTCCCCGAACGCCTATTGGTGTTGCCATCTTTGCGACCTTCACTGTGGGCCACCAGGATCTCAACGCTTTTATCAACTTGAGCCAGGTTCTCTTCCCATGAAATTTGATTGACCAACTTAACTAATCGCTCGAAACGCTCTTGGACAACCTCTTTGTCGATTTGATCTTCCATGGTGGCGGCGGGCGTTCCTGGTCGCTTGGAGTACTGAAAGGTGTAAGCACTGGAGAATCGAGCTTTCCTAACGACATCCATTGTTGCCTGAAAATCTTCTTCGCTCTCACCAGGAAAACCAACGATAATATCTGTAGTTATTGACGCTTGCGGCATGGCTGCGCGAACCCGATCAATAATGCCAAGATACCTTTCCTGACGGTAGGAACGTCGCATCCGCTGAAGTACCGAGTCTGAACCAGACTGCAACGGCATATGCAAGGTTGGCATGACGTTCTCCGTCTGAGCCATGGCTTCGATAACGTCATCGGTGAAATCGCGTGGATGCGGACTCATGAATCGAACACGCTCTAACCCAGGAATCTCACCGCATGCACGCAACAACTTACTGAAAGCCTGTGGCTCCCCGAGATCTGAACCGTATGCATTGACATTTTGTCCTAGAAGGGTTACTTCGACAACTCCATCAGCGACGAGTACTTCGATTTCAGTCAGAATGTCTCCCGCACGGCGATCCTTTTCTTTGCCACGAAGTGCGGGGACTATGCAAAACGTGCAGGTATTGTTGCAGCCAACGCTAATTGACACCCATGCACTGTAAATAGCGTCCCGCTTGGTGGGAAGCGCCGAAGGGAAATCAACAAGGGCTTCAGCGATCTCCACCTGAGCCTCTTGCTCAATTCGAGCACGCTCCAACAGAACGGGCAATGAACCCAAGTTGTGCGTACCGAACACGACATCTACGACCGGCGACTTGCGCAGAATCTCACCCTGGTCCTTTTGCGCCAAACAGCCCCCCACGGCAATTTGCATGCCGGGATTCGTGGCTTTGATGGGTACCAAATGGCTCAAATTTCCGTACAACTTGTTATCTGCATTTTCGCGAACCGCACACGTATTGAAAACAATGAGATCGGCAAGCCTGCCTTCCGGCACGGGAGTATAGCCCGCTGACTCAAGAAGCCCCGTAATGCGCTCAGAGTCGTGCACATTCATCTGACACCGATATGTTAGCACTTGATAAGTGCGTGGCTTATCAGTGGGCGGACTTTCGGTGTCAGGCATAGGACTCAACAGTAATCACGACCGGTCGGGAAGAGTTTCTCCCCTAGCCAACTGGCGTGGGTCGAGAAGTCTCACTGTCTTCATCATATATTTCGTCCTCGCCCGGCTCAATGTGAACCGTTGGCAAGATCCGGTCCAACCAAGCGGGCAGCCACCAGTTTCCCTTGCCAATAATCGACATAATTGACGGCACCGCAATAAGCCGGATCAGGAATGCATCAATGATGACCGCCGAGCCTAAAGCGACCCCGAATAGCTTGATCGTGTTGTCAGGTGTGGGAACGAATGCCAGAAAGACACTTGCCATGATGGCAGCCGCGATTGCGACCACTTTCCCGGAGCCGGCAAGCCCACGCCGCACCGCGGAAGCATTGTCTCCTGTGTGATCCCATTCTTCACGCATACGCGAGACAAGGAAAACCTGGTAGTCCATCGAGAGACCGAACAAAATGGCGAACACCATAATAGGTAGGAAGGGAAAAATCGGGCCGGTTCCTGTCACACCCAGAATCTGGCTGAACCATCCCCATTGGAATACGGCGACCGTAATGCCTGTTGCAGCAGCGAAACTCAGCAAACTCGTCAATGCTGCGGTGAGTGGTACCACCAGCGAACGGAAAAGCACCATGAGCGCCAAGAACCCCAGAGAGACCACGATCAAAAGGAATATCGGTAGTGCATCTACGAGTACCTGCGTGAAATCAGAGGTGACAGCCAGCGCACCACCAACGTATATCGATCCGCCGGTCGCTGCATAAAATTCCGGCCCCGTAACTTCGCGCAATTGGGTGAGAAGTTCTGATGTAGCTTCGTCTTGGGGTCCAGTTTCGGGAATGACAAAGACTGCGCCCACAGTTCCATCGGGGCTTAGCCCACCGCCAAAAGCCTCTACTAAAGGAAAAGTCGCGGTCGAAGGATTTGTTGATGCAACACCTGGTGTTGACTCGATCGCCGCAATGGCTGCCCCGTACTGCTCGAGGTCATTGGGTTGGGAAAGTTCAACAGCCACGATGAATGGTCCGCTGGTTCCAGGCCCGAAGCCTTTAGCGCTCAGGTCGTAGGCAATTCGCGTTGGAGTGCCCGGTGCATTTCCGGACGCATCAGCGAAACCAAGCCTCAATGAGAAAACAGGAATTGCGAGAATTGCGACAATCCCGACCGAGATGATTGCGAACAACCACGGGCGTTTTTGTAGGAATCCCCCATATCGGGACCATTGCTTGCCCTCTGCGTGGCCTTCACCCGGTTTGGTTCCCCAGGGCAGGCGTAGTCCAAGTGCCTTGGTGCCGAGCAAAGACAAGGTCGCAGGAAGTAACCACAATGCGGCAGTCATCACCATGAGAACCGTGACAATCGCAGCTAGAGCAAGCCCATTGAAAAATCCGATTCGCAAAATGAATAATCCACAGAGGGCGAAGATCACTGTTGCCCCAGCAAAGAGAACGGCGCGCCCCGCTGTATTGACGGCCTCAAGGGCGGCGCGCTTTTGATCGTGACCGATCAAAATAGCTTGCCGGTATCGATTAAGAACAAAGAGGGCGTAGTCAATTCCCACACCCAAACCGATCATTGCTGCCAGTGTGGGTGCAAAAGTTGCAACATCCATGAACAGTGCAACGACAAGTACGAGCATCTGTCCTGCTGCTAGCCCAATAACTGCCACCACGATAGGAATGCCGGCCGCGATGATGGAACCAAATGCGATAAGCAAAATAACAATGGCTACGAGAATCCCAAATAACTCACTTGATGGAACCTCTTGCACACTGCCAAGAACATCTCCGCTGGCGCCAACCGCAATCACATCGGAATTCGCCGCCTTAACCAAATTAAGGAACGTCACAACATCTGCTGTGGGTACGCCACTGCCCATGCCGCCCGTGAATGTAACGGTTGAGTACGCAACGGTTCCATCAGCACTTATTGGCGAATTGGCTGCCGCTGAGGCCGCAAATGCGGGTTTTAGTTGCTGCATCTGCTCCGGCGTGAGCTGCGACATTGGGTCGGACTTACCCCCATTGGGCGCGGGGCATGCATTGCCATAGGGAGCTTTGAGATCAAATGGATTGGTGACACACTCCACCCCGGCAAGGGCCGCAATTTCCTCCAAGATTGGAGTGATGACCGCTGAAGTGGCCGGGTCAACCGCACTACCTGTGCTCGGCGACCAAATGATGGTTGCTGTTGCACCAGAAGAAGATGCATCCAGTTCTGCATTTCCAATTGTTGCCAGCAAATCAGTAGCCGTAGTGGACTCGGTATCGGGCAAATCAAACGAGTCCTTGAGTGACCCACCGAATGAAACACCGATTCCCACAACGGCAATCAGCGCCACAAGGTAGGAAATAAGTGCAATTACTGGTTTACGTACGGCCCACTGGGACAAACCCGGCATGAAAAAACCCCTGACGTGACGATTGTGATGAATTTCCCAAAGCCTAACACCCCTTGAGTGGCGCTCATTTTGGTGGGAACTATTTTTCCAAATCGCCGTCAATCTCGAATTGCGCTCCAACCGTTTCCTTGGCTATGTGAAAACAGGTTGCCGGCGGGTAACCCTTGCGCTGCAAGAGGGATGCAATGCGTCGCACAGCAACCGCATGATCAACGGACATTAAACTTCGATACTTTTTTGCCGCCAACTCATAGGCGCGCTCTTGGGTATCATCGGGAGTCAACTGTTCTAGTGCAGCCTGAATTACCTCAATATCAACATCTTTATTGATTAATTCGCGCGTCAGAACACTGGGCGCCAATCCGCGAGATCGCTGACGGCTGCGAACCCACTCTTGGGCGAAGGCAGCATCATCGATGTAACCCAATGATGAAACCCGATCCAGCACTTTTTCAATCAAAGTTGGGTCAAAATCCTTTGCCAAGAGGTACTTGGTTAACTCACCGCGCGAGCGGGGAGCCGCATTCAGTCGCCGCATAACGACCGTCATGATTTCCGACTCCCCGACTTGCACGCCTAACTCTGAATCAGTCATTACGGGAATGACTACTCGTCAAGGGTGTCTATGTCGTCGAGATCGACGGCGGCTTCCACTTTGGCCGTGGACTTAGCTGATTTGGGCTTCTCAGGTGTGTCAATCTTGGGACCTATCCCCATTTGCTCTTTGATTCGCTTTTCAATTTCATTTGCTAAATCAGCGTTGTCCTTCAAAAATGTGCGGGCATTTTCCTTGCCCTGTCCAAGTTGATCGCCTTCATAGGTGTACCACGCACCGGCTTTGCGAACAATCCCTTGATCAACTCCAATGTCAATCAAGGAACCTTCACGTGAAATTCCTTCACCGTAAATAATGTCAAACTCTGCTTGCTTAAATGGTGGCGCAACCTTGTTCTTGACCACCTTCACGCGGGTCCGGTTACCCACGGCCTCAGTTCCACCCTTGAGTGTCTCAATCCGACGCACGTCAAGGCGAACCGATGAGTAGAACTTCAAAGCTTTTCCGCCGGTTGTGGTTTCAGGTGACCCGAACATCACGCCAATTTTCTCACGCAGCTGGTTAATGAATATTGCCGTCGTGTTTGTATTGCTCAACGCACCCGCCATCTTCCGAAGTGCCTGGCTCATGAGTCGTGCTTGCAATCCCATATGCGAATCACCCATGTCGCCCTCAATTTCCGCGCGTGGTGTGAGTGCTGCCACCGAGTCGATAACGACGAGGTCAATTGCACCTGACCGAACCAACGTGTCACAGATTTCGAGTGCCTGTTCACCGTTATCGGGTTGGGAGACATACAGATTGTCCAGATCCACCCCAAGGTGCGCCGCATAGTCGGGGTCAAGGGCGTGCTCGGCGTCAATGAACGCAGCGAGTCCGCCCCGCGCTTGAACACTGGCAATTGCGTGTAGGGCAACAGTGGTCTTGCCCGAGGACTCTGGACCGTAAATCTCCACAATGCGTCCGCGCGGATACCCACCAATGCCCAGCGCAATATCAAGTGCGATGGACCCGGTGGGAATAACTTCCATGGGCACTCGCTCGGAGTCCCCCAGTCGCATGAGTGAGCCCTTTCCGAACTGGCGCTCAATTTGAGCCAATGCGGAATCAAGGGCCTTCTCGCGGTCCTTTTCAGTGTTTGCCATGACTTACTCCTCAACCCTGGGTCCGTGATCTCGCCTGCTGAGCAGTCGGAGCACTTCACGTTTTATTTATGTGTTACGAAGGCTAAGTGCGAGCACTGACATTTGACTCAAGTGATTTTCCGATGTGGACTATCACCGGAGACTGTTAATAACTCGACCCAGCGCTGAAAGCCTATATCGAACGTGCGTTCGAAGGTTTGCGACACGCCGGAAGGCTCACCCAGAGCGCCAATCCGATCAGGGGAAGGATCGCAAGGGCGCACAACCAGCCGTACCCACCCAGCCACATGATGAATCCGGCGGCAATGCCGCCCACAGCACCGGCTGTATTCATCGACAGATCCGATAACCCTTGGACTGCGGGGCGCTCATTGGATTCCACCGAGTCTGTCACCAAAGTAGACCCAGCGATAAGGGTGAAGGACCAACCCAATCCGAGAAGGAAAAGTCCGATACCCAGCAGGAAGACATTATTGGCGGCCGCCAATCCTGAAATTACACAACTTATGGTGAGAGTGACAACGCCAACAACGATCATCGGCACTCGGCCGAAGCGATCAACCGCCATGCCCACAAGTGGTGAAAATGCATACATCCCGACTACGTGAACGCTGATGACCAATCCAATGAGTTGTAGTGTCACATCAACGTGAGCCATGTGAACCGGGGTCATCACCATAACCATCACCATCACGAGATGCCCAATCGAAATTGCCCCGATTCCTAAGACGGCTCGTGGTCGGGTTCGCAGGTGCTCAATTCCGTCGCGCAACTTTGGGTGTGCAATTTTCGTCCCCGGGTCAAGGTCCTGCCGCAGTTTGGTTGCCAGGACAAACGGGTCAGGGCGCAATGCCACCATCAGGACAATCACCGCGCACGTGAGCGCCAGGCCAGAAACTACATAGGGGCCCGACAATTCTGGCAGCCCCAATCTGAGTCCCACGAAGCCGCTGAAGTTGAGGAGGTTCGGCCCAAGGACTGCACCAATGGTGGCCGCCCAAACGACATAAGAAAGTGAACGGGCTCGATTCTGGGGAGTGGCCAGATCGGTCGCGGCATAACGGGCCTGCAAACTCGCTGCACTTGCCACACCAACAAATAATGACCCAACTAGCACAACTGCAATCAAAGAAGTGACAGCTCCGAGAATGACAAGAATCGCGCCGATGATTCCCATTCCGTATCCGCTGGCCAAGGCAGGGCGACGACCTTTTGTCAGAGCAATTCGGGCAAGAGGGAGAGCGAAAATTGCAGCACCAAGAACTCCGGCTGTTTGCACCAGCCCAGCGAATGCTTCCGAGTCTGTCAGCGACACCGCTAGCAAGGCTCCGGCCGGGAAGGAACCAGCGACGGCAATTCCACCAAACATTTGGGCCGCCGATAAGGTCACGACGGAGCGCCGCGAAATGGCGAGAATGCGCGGACTTTCCAAGTTTTCGATCGCAGGTGTTTGATCGATCGCGCTCACATTAGAACTCTAGTGCAAGGTGACACTAACGCAGTGAATTAGGGATTTCGACAAAATTGCACACTGCCCGCCAAATAATCCCAGCGTCAATCCCGTTTACTACCGCGGTGTCAACCGTGCAGCCGATATCGGGAAGAACAACATCTTTGCGCCATGATGCGCAGTATTGAGGGCCAATCACAATTTCTAGGCGCTCGGACATATCACTTAGCCGCACCACATGCCAACTGTTTTAATCGGAGGCTAGATAGATGAAACTGCGCTGGGGAAGGTTAACGGCTGTGCTGATTCCGCATGGGCAACAGATGTGCTCACGGAAGCCAGAATGTCAGAGAGTGACACCTCAAGGGCGCCACAAATAGCGGCAATAAGTTCAGAGGAAGCTTCCTTTTGCCCGCGCTCGATTTCAGAGAGGTAACCGAGTGACACGGATGCAGCACCAGAAATGTCACGCAGGGTTCGGCCCTGATCTTGACGACGACGGCGAAGTTCATCACCGATCACATTGCGCAAAACGATCATGTCCATTTCCTTCCTACTGCGAAATCGCACTCTCATCAAAGACGAGGTTCCTATGATACCCGCTTGAGTCAGTAAGTGTCGATCTTGGCTCATTTCTTTTGTCGGAGCCGATTAAATACCTCCTGGGTATCGATCATCTCTAACGCGGCATTTACCGTTGCCGTGCGAACCTGATTTCTATCCCCAGCCAGCCTTATCAATACAGCTCCCGTAGAAGCTTTGGACGCACAACCCAGCCAAATGGTTCCGGGGTCAATCCCCTCCTGAGGTCCAGGACCGGCTACTCCCGTGGTAGAGATAGCGTAATCGGAGCCAAAGAGATCAAGGGCTCCTTTGGCCATGGCAATTGCCACCTCCTGGGAAACCACGCCGCAAGCGAGAGCACCCTCTCCGACCCCGAGAACTTCTCGCTTAGCTGTGACCGTGTAGGCCACGACTCCCCCGAGAAAAACGTCGGATGCGCCTGGGATGTCCACCAGCGCACTCGCCAATAACCCCCCGGTAAGGGACTCCGCAACGCTTACGCTCTGCCCATTCGCACGAAGGGTGTCGATCAACAACTTAGCGATCATGGTGTAGCACCGGCATTGCGAACATCAATCTCCTTGCGTAACTGGAGCGCTTTTCGGATATAGGCAATTGCAGTTGTCAGGGTCAAAATCACCGCTAGGGACATCATCGCGATTTTTGCAATGTCCCACATCGTGAGAAACAACTCAGGTGTCGACAATGGCCAAACAACAAGAAACATGGTGATCGCGATCATTTGGAGAAGGGTCTTGGTCTTTCCACCGCGAGAGACGGTGATCACACCATGCTCGATCACCCAAAAGCGGAGAATTGTCACTCCGATCTCGCGGGCAATGATAAGTATCGTGACCCACCACGGGAGAGAACCCACATAAGACAAACCGATCAACGCAACACCGGTAAGGAATTTGTCGGCGATCGGATCCGCAATTTTGCCCACTGTTGTGATGAGCCCGAATCTGCGAGCAACATAGCCATCAATGAAGTCGGTTATCGAGGCCAATAAGAAAACCAACGCCGCCCAGTTCCGTGAGTCCTGTGTGTCTTGCAACAGGAGGTAGCCCATTAACGGAACCGCTAAGACCCGAAGCGCCGTGAGGGCATTCGCGACATTTAGCACGGAAGTATTGCTGGGAAGATCAGCCGCATGATCTGGAGGGAGCTGATGCTCACGCATTAACTCACCAGTTCCGCAATCAAGTCAACGCCGCTG
>CAMCYV010000022.1 GCA_945885645.1 Bifidobacterium breve
TAATGATGGTCCTGGAGGAACAAGGAATGCCACTCGATCACCGGCCGTGACGCCTGCGTGTGAGAGGTAGCGCATCGAGAATTCAGTTTGAGATTGAAGTTCATGCCAAGTGATGGAACATTGCTCGTTCATGGCGGTCAGTCCCACCGCGTTCGGACGACTAGTTGCTTGTTCACTCATTCGTGCACCAAGGTCAACCAATGACGTGCCGGAATCACTTGATTGATCAGTTTCTGGAGTTTTGGGCGAGGCAATCCAACTGAATACATCACTCACTAATGCGGGTGCATCTTCACTCACCAAGTGAGAAGCACCTTCATATCTATGAACCTCTGCGTGTGGAATTCGCGATTTCAAATCTCGAAGGTAGATATCTGAAAAGACCGGGTCATTGGGACCCCAACACATGAGTACCGGTATCTGCGAGAGCAGATTCAGTCTCATAGCGATTTGGTCCAATTGTGCCCGGCTCACATGATTAACTTCAAAAGGGATGTCGGCAACAAAGCCATGGATGGCCTTCCGTGATTCACGATTGCGATACGGTTCCCGAAAACCAGCAGCAACCTCGCGTGGCATCTTTGACCCACTCAAAACCCGTGTTCCGAAAACAAATCCCTGGGTGTACTCGGTAATCGGTGCAAGTAAACCACGAGCTCGCGCAAGACGAATTATTGTTGGATTATTGAATTTCTCTGGCTGGTGCACAGCAGTATTCAGCAAAATCACTCCAGAGATTTCGTGGTCTCCTGAGGCAATTTCGCGCTCCACCCAACCTAATGAAATGGGTCCTCCCCAATCATGGGCCAAGGACATGATCGGGGTATTGATCTCCAAAGCACGAACGAGCCGAGTGAGGTCGTCCACCCTTTGCTCCAACACCCGGTCAGAATCAAGTCTTTCGGAATAACCCATGCCCAAGTGATCAAGGGCGATGACTCGAACATTGGACGGGCACTGTGCCAAAAAATTGCGCCACAGATAGGACCATGTGGGGTTCCCATGGACGCACACCAAAGTCAATTCAACTTCTGGACCGGCTCCCGTGTCCAGGATGTGCATGCCGCGTGAAATCCCATCGCGGTCAATGAACGTGACAATTTTGGACCAACTGGGATCAATTCCCCGGACGTACTCTGGTGGCAACTGAGCGGGTCTGCTCACTCTTACCAGTCAATCTCAATAACAGCCGCGTTAAGTCCTGAGCCGATACCCATGCACGCAATCCGGTCACCCGTTTGTAGGTCATCGACTGACTGCGCCAACGTGAATGGGACTGACGCAGGGCCGATGTTTCCCTGCAGGGGAAAAGTAGTTGGGACTTTCGAGGAATCAATTCCTAGCGCGGAAATAATCGCTGAATTGTGGGCCTGGGAAACCTGATGCAAAATGTACATGTCCAAATCAGACCAACTAAATTGCGACTGTGCGTCGTCCCACGTAGCTTTGGCCAGAGCTACTCCTGCGTCCAGTAATCCACGGCTATCTGTTCGCATTGAGTCAAGATCACCCATGCACAATTGGTTGTGTTGGGTTGCAGCCCGACTAACCCCTCCGCGGAAGCGATGACCTCCATGCAGCGAAGCCTTGCCCAGAACCATGGCGGCTCCGCCGGAACCCAAGGTCATGGTGGCGAATTGATCCAGAACGTCTTGTTTGGTTGAGTCGTTGCGCGACAACCTGGCAATGGTTGCCTCCTGAGTTCTGCGACTTCCTTCACCATCGACGACGAGTGCGTATTCAATTTGCCCGGAATCGATCATCATGGCAGCGACCTGCATTCCGTTGATGAACCCCAAGCAGGCGTTGCTCAAATCAAAGTTCAAGCATGATGAAGAAAGGCCAAGTTGTTGGTGAATGTCAACAGAGGCTGATGGCTCAAGTCGCTCCCGACACACAGACGTGTCAATCAGCAGCCCAACCGATTCCGGATTAATTCCAGCCTCAGCGAGGGCTTTTGCTCCGGCCATTGAGGCTGCGTCTGCAAATGAAACATCGGGCGACCACCATCGACGCTCTTTTACTCCGGCCAGATTTTCCAACATGCCAGGACGCAAACCGAGCCGGTCATAAGTGTTAAATAACTGCGCATCAATTTCGTCACTGGTCACGACAATGGGAGCGATAGCCGCCGTTACCGCAAGGATCGCGGTATCTGAATACGTAAAGGTGGCATTGCCACTCATAATGAGCCTTTCCCGGTGCGTGAACGCCTAGCCTGCCATGTGATGGATAATTCGGCTAAGTCAGGTCGACCACAGGACATCGGATGCGAAGGAGCCAGCGTGGGCAACTTTCACCGCAACCTGCGCGGTTCTCTGGCGGTTCTTATCGGTACTTCCCTTCTCATTTCTCTCACAATCGCCCCGGCAAATGCCGAGAAATCAGACCCATTAGATGCTTTCTACGCTCAAACGGTGAAGTGGACTAAATGCGGCAAAGCATCGTGCGCCATAGTGAAGGTCCCATTGGATTACGAGCAGCCCGATGGCGTAACCATTTCATTGTCAATCCGACGGATCGGATCACCTGAATTACCTCCGTTAATCATGAATCCTGGTGGCCCCGGTTCAGAGGGAACCCAATTCGCTCAAAGCATTGCCACGTCGCTGGATTCTGACGTCAGGAACGCTTTCACTCCGGTAGGTTTTGATCCACGGGGAACAGGTGCTTCCGCTCCCGTGAAATGCTTCACAGGCGCTAGCGCAAACAAGTGGCTGAGAACGGATTCAACCCCAAACACCGTTGATGAAGTAACTAGTTACATGTCAACGGCTGCCAAGATTTCTCCTGCATGCCAACGGCTGTCGCCGGGACTCGCCAAACACATCGGGACCGACAACACGGTTCGGGATATAGACATTATTCGAGCAACATTGGGTAGCGAAAAACTCAATTGGCTTGGATTTTCCTATGGCACTTCGTTGGGCACCCGATATGCAGAACTTTTCCCAGACAGGGTGGGTCGCATGGTGCTGGATGGTGCGGTTGACCCATCCCTTGACGCAATGGAGTTGTCACAAGGTCAATCGGCCGGGTTCCAAAAGGCGATAGGCCGTTTCAACCAGCAATACCCTGGATCCATCGCCACAATGAACAATCTTCTGCGCGCACTCGATAAAACCGAAATGAAAACAGATGGGTCGCAAACCCTAACTCAGAGCGAAGCAAATACCGCGATCTTTCTGTCGATGTACAGCACGTCATTCTGGCCCGGATTACATGATGCACTAAGAGAAGCCAAGGCCGGAAACGGAACCCAACTCCAAGAGTTGTCCTACTACGCCAATGATCAAATTGCACCTACTAAATTTTCAAGCAACTCTCTCTCTGCATTCATTGCGATAAATTGCTGGGATTACCCACAAACTCCCGCTTCTGCAGGACTTGCTCGAAGTGCACGCCAATTCTCGCGGCAAGCCAAAGTTCCCGAACTGGCGCGAGCAATGAGTTGGGGGAACGCGCCTTGCAGTACTTGGTTTGGGCATTCGCCCATCAAACCTGCGGCGGCCAAAACGACAACCGGTGCCCCAATTTTGATTCTTGGAACAACTTATGACCCTGCCACTCCCCTTGCATGGGCTCAAGCACTCCACGAACAATTGCCCACCAGCTCTCTACTCACTTTTGTCAGTGATGGACACACCGCTTATTTGGGTGGGAACACGTGCATTGATGAAACAGTGAACAATTATTTGCTCACCGGTTTTGCACCAAAAACCAAAACCTGTTAAAGATCTGACTCCTTGTCAGCCTCTTTCGCTGAATCAATTTCGGCCAAGAACGCCTCAACCTGAGCGGCAATCTGATCTGCACTAGGAATATCAGCGTCAGCGACACCACCTGCCCCGCCACTCAACGCTTCAGCTATTTGATCGTATTGGCCTTCAAGGGCCTGAACTACCGCCGCAAATTCTTCATTACCGGAAAGTTGTTCGGTTATGTTTGCAAGTGACTTCGCTGCCAATTCGGTGAGTTCTCCCCTTGGTATCACCAGGTCAGGACCAGCCATCAGGCCGTCAAGCAGCGCCAATGCGCCTTGGGGGTAGTCAAATTGGACCAAGTAGTGAGGGACTTGAGCAGTTATGCCCATTGAATTCATACCGAGGTTACCCAAGTGCAACTCCATAAGCGCGCCAACATGACCCGGTACTTCGATCTCACCAATTACTGATCCCACACCAAAGAGCAACTCAGGGTTGTTGCCATGGACGGTGAGTCCCAGTGGGCGAGTATGCGGCATAGGCCACGGAATGGCGGAAACACCGATTGCCAATTCGACTTTATATTTTTTGACGAGTATCTCAATCGCAGCGAGGAACCGATTCCACTGATAGTCAGGTTCAGGACCTGAGATGAGTAGAAAATGTTTTCCGTTTGCATCGAGCACGTCATGGACATTGATGCTGGGAGACTCAACCGATGAAAAATGGTCCACAACAAATTGCATTTTGGGGCGTCTAGCCCGGTAGTCGATGAGTTCGTCTACATCAAAACTTGCAATGAGTGTGTGTTCACAATTTTCCAAAATGTGCTCGGCGAGCTGTCGAACAGCACCGCCTGCGTCAACGAATCCGCTAAAGGCATGGATGAGAGTGGGCGGGTCCTCAAAATGGACGTCATGATGGAAATCGATTAATTCAATTGGATCACGCACCGAAACACCTCCTTAACAACCTTAAGTAAACCACGGTTCATGCTGGGACGAGCACCGTCAATCCATCCGATTCGCCGCAGGCAGAAAACCAGGCGTATTCGATTTCGGACTCAGCCACCTAGTCCGCTGGTTGAGTCGCTTTTTTAGCGACTTTCTTCCGCGGAGCGGACTTTTTCGGGCTCGGCTTGTTTTCCTCAGAGTCGGTGACCGGTGCCGCAATTTCGGTAGCAGGCTCCACGGCAGGTGTCTGAATCGGCAGAACTGCCGAAGGCCACGGATCGGCGTTCACGTTATTGGCCGCAATCACCTGATGGCGTTTCCACCACAGAAATCCACCAATGCCTGCGCCGATCGTGACTGCTAGTGCCAAAAACTTCTTCATGGGGACAACCGTAACATCAAGGAGCCGTAACCCCACAGAAAGTGAAAAACGTTATTTTCCTGACTTCAAATATTTAGTGAAAGCCTCTTTGACCTCAGAACCGGAGAAAAATGATTCCTGTTCCGTATCGGACAAAGTCACGGCATATTCACACACCTTTACCCAGGCGAAGCCGATTGCCCGGGTCAGGGCTGCCGCAACCGTGCCTGAAATAACAGACCCAGCAACGATCCCACCTGGTATGAACCGGAGTAGCTGGGTCGCTACATAGCGACCAGCGTAGGTGGCGCCGCCAGTAAGAATTGCACTTCCGGCTATTGACAGTGAGCGCGCACGCGAACGTGGAAGCCCATAAATTGCAGTGATCCTAGCAATCATGGCAATTTGGTTCGGTACAAGCAAAGCGGCATCGGCGATAGGGATCGGGACAGCGCCAATCCCACTTGCCACCACGGTCGCTTGCTTAATGACCGCGGCGGCTGCGTCTTTTTTTCGCCTGCCATCAACACCTTGTGCGGCGGTCAACGCGGTCTGAGCCGCCAGAGGCACTACTTCGTAGGTGGCATCGAGAAGTTCCTGAAGTCCATAAACAACGGTGTTGCTGAATAAATCCGGCAATGCATTCGTCAAAAGTACTTTTCCATCACCGAAGGTTGGTAGTGAGAGGGACTCAATGTACTTTGCAAAAGCCACTGCATCTGGATGAATTTCGAACTCACCATCGCGTTCAATCACGGGGACCTGCGACATTACGATTATGACGGGCACACCTAAGGCAGCGATACCGGTGATAAAAGACTGCTGCGCAGCTTCAAATCTTCGATCCGACCAACGAACGAGATACCACGCGGCATGAATTCGCTGATCCATTGGTCCGCTGTTTGACTTACCAACAATACGATCAAGCCCCGCCAGAATTGCATCCCCAGATGTACCCGTCTCGAATCCTTCTGAGTCGTACACGCCGAGATATCCATTTGGGTGGCGGTAATAGTTCAGACCTTTAGTTACAGGCTCACCAATTCCTGTCGAGGCAATTGCCTGCGCAAAAATTGCGTTGAGCAGGGTTGATTTACCACTCCCAGTTTTACCAAAAATTGCTAGATTAAAACAACCGAGGGAATCGAACGCCTTCTGCAATTCTTGGTCGAAAAGGCTTGCGACAGCGGTCGAGTCCAAAATTAGTGGGATTCGTTCCCCCTCGGTGGCCACCCATTTACCCTACCCTCTCCAAGCCTCGGGTTATGGTAGGTAAATGCTCGGTACAAAATCGCCTCACAGGCTGCGATCCCTTGCTGTCGTCCTAGTGATCTTTGGGCTAGTTTGCCTAGTAATTTTCTCTTTGAGCAACCTCATTCCGACCTCGGTGAGGGAAAATGTCTTGGGTGAACCGGTAACCGTTCCGGCCGAGTACGCCGAGTTAATTAGAAATTCATCCCAGCGTTGTCCAGCCATTTCCGAAGATTTATTTGCCGCCCAAATCCACGCTGAGAGTGGTTTTGATCCAGAGGCAGAGAGCCCTGCCGGTGCACAGGGAATCGCACAATTTATGCCTTATACGTGGAAGCACTATGGCATAGATGGTGACGGAGACGGCGTGATCAATGTATGGAACCCGGAAGATGCAATCCCCTCAGCGGCTCGCATGAATTGCATTAATCGCAGAGGTGTCAAGGACGTTGAAGGACCTCGATTGAAAAATACTTTCGCCGCCTACAACGCTGGCATTGGATCGGTGTTGAAGTACGGCGGTGTTCCCCCGTTCCCCGAGACCGAGAATTATGTTGAAAAGATTTTCACCATAAGCGAGACGATCACTTGGCCGTAAAGGCACCTTTTATTTGATCACCATGATCGACTGTAAGTTTTCCACAGCAAGTCGACCATCTGGAGTCCACAATCTCCGAAGCTCGCTCATGAATCCACCGTGAACCGAACTGACCGAACTCTCGTGGAGCAGCGGTGCGCGTTCTCCGGCGATTGGCTCAATGTTGTTAGGGTCAATGAGTAAATTTGCGCTGAAAGATACGGTCGCTACCGGTCGCATTGATTTCATGAGCGTGTAGGGCGAAGGCCACCAAGCATCGACCATCGATAGCAACTGCGCGGCCGTCCAAAACGCGCCAGCCTCTGTTCTTTGTGGGAGATTGATCCAACCGCGCACGAGCGCTTCCGTTCCCATCGTTGGCAATGGTGTAATTGGGCGAAACTCCAAATGTTGTGCGAAGGGCGGGCCAAGCGGGGGTCCAATCAGTGCAATCTCAACTTGATCGAATGCCGGAACTCGCGGAAAGACAGCTGTCTTCCATGTGTCAGTGGGGGGATCAAAATCTAAGTCTTTGTCCTCACCCGTAACTACCTGTCCGAATGCGACCGTGAGGTTTTCGCTCTCGCGGATTATGTCAACCTGCCACATTGACATCGCTGACCCTCGACGGACCAACCGGGTGATTACCCGATGCGTCTGCGGGAGCACCGGTTCTGGAATCTGAAGAGTTATCGATCGTACTTCGCGTTTGGCATCTTCATTACGCGCAACCGCGTCGACCATAGCCTGAACGGGGAGCCCGCCCCAAACGCCACGGCCTTGCTGCCACGTGTCGGGGACATCCCATCTTGACTCAGTTGACTCAGTTGACCGGAAGGTCATTGGCTCACCCATTAGGCGCTCGCGGGTTGCGCATCAGCGAGGGAACCGGTTCCCTCATTTGTATCCGTGTTCACATTTGCACTCCCCGAGTACTTGGCTGACTTTTTCAACCACTTACTCCACGGGATATTCCACAAACCGCCCGGACCGTTCCATGGTTCGACAACTTCTCCTCCGGTGTTTGCATAAACAACGACGTCGCCTGGAATGGTTTCATCGTAAATCCATTTGGCGTCTTCCTCGAACATATTTGTACAACCATGTGAACCGTTGTAGACACCCAAACGACCGTAAGCCCATGGCGCCGCATGGATGAATTCACCGGTCGGAGTCAAGCGGGTATTCCAGCGGGCCTCGAGTTCGTATTGTTCCTCGGGTTCAGTCAGGCCTAATGATTCACTTCGGTAGATCTTATCTTCCTCTTTTGCGGTGCTAATTACTTTAGTTCCATTGCGCGTTTCCCACTCGTCTTTACCAAGTGAAACTTTGAATGTTTGAACCTTGGCCCCGTCAACATAAACTTTCATCTGTCTAGTTTTACCGTCAACATTGGCGATAAACGCACGCGCGGTTTGAAATGAATACGTTGTATTCAATTTTGCTAGACCGATGAGCGACTTTGACCCATTACTTCCAAGAATTGTTCGTCCCAAAAATGAGGCAACCCGGATTATTGACTTGCCTGGCCAATATTTTTTCGGACGGAATACTGCAGAACTATCACTGACCCAACCCCAAGCGCCTTCGACTGGTACAAGTTTCCCGCCTGGGACTTGTGCGGAAACAATTAAGTTTTCTTCAACTGTTTTTTTATCCCGGATGTTGGTGGTGAAAACGATCTTGGGCAACACACCCACTCCGACTTTCACTTTGGCTCCATCCACACCAAGCGAATTACTTGCTGCAATGAATTTTGCGCCAACCCACTGACGACTCTCGGGAAGTTTTTTTGGCTTGGCAGGATCCGTCCCTGCCGGGGGTTGCGTCGTTGCGACAATGGGACCGACAACGACACTCGATGCCAATCCTTGAGCAGAACGCATGTACACGCCGTAGCTGCGTCGTGGCTCCAAACTGGAAATTGGACATGCCCCTTGGATTGGACTTCCCACAACTGCGTTTTCTGGGATCACAAGTGTGGGACAAGGGGACCAATTCACCGTGTCGAGTGAAATCTGATAAGTCAGTGGGAGACCGCCGCTTTGTTCTGGATCGGGAACTTGGGCTGAGTAAACAACATCTAGGTCTGTCGCACTCGCTCCCGGCACCACCGAAATAATCGCGGGCGGTGAGAGCTGGCCTTCAACCGCAACCACCTGAGCAGGCAACATCAGGGCAAAAATTGAAGTGGCGACCCCGCCACCCAAAACCGCCCGCACGGAGCCTCGCATGAACTTTTCCCCTAATCCTGGCGCTGGTGATTACCAATGGTCTGCAATGCGCCCTCGTAATGATAAGTACCTGCAGCGGGAATGCCCTCGGCCGGCTACCCGGGAATTAGTTACCAAGGAATTACTTGCCGGTCCTCCCAGAGCAATCCTGTGAGTGGAAAATCGACCTCTCCCAGTTCCTGCTGTCGACCCGTGAGATCAGTTTGAGCCAACCAAGTGACCGTTTCGGCCCCCTCCTCTGCCGAACGTGGAGCATCAGGGCCACCCATCGGTGTCCGGCAGTGGTTGGGACATACGGCGTCGACGAGCACCCCACGAGTACCCCATCCTGTTTCCGCAGCAAAATTGCGAATCAAGGCGTTCAACGCGGCCTTACTCACCCGGTAAGGGGCCAAGCCGCCACTCGTACCGGGACCGCTAAACCGCCCCAAACAGGCTGAAAGCGCAACAACCCTGCCCGAGCGGGCTGCAACCATGTGCGGGGCAAAGTGCGTCAGAGCGTTCACCACACCAAAAAGGTTGATACCCATCACCCGATCCCAATCCTGTGGTGTGGACTTCAAGGTTTTCGACATTTTTTCACTCATGACTCCAGCTGAACACACCAGAATCTGGGGTTGAGCTAAGGACCCCAACCGCGCTTCTAACTGTGAAACGGCAGCGGGATTTGCGAGATCGGCACCGTCACCGACCGCATCAATTCCAAGTTCGATCAGCTGCGTTGCTGCTCGCTCACCACTTTGCGGCGTGCTCCCCAGAACCACCACGGTAAACCCGGCCTGGCCCAGTTGTTTGGCAACGGCAAAACCAATCCCTGAGGCTCCTCCGGTGATGAGCGCGGTGCCCCGATCTGTGTTGTCCATTCATTTAGCCTTCCCTAGATTCAGCTATTTCGCACCCTCACCCGCGTCCATGAGGGCTGCGACATAGGGTTGTCTCGCAATTAGGTCGCCTGCGAGAGGAAAAAACGTGGCTAACCTGGGTTCTGAGCCTCCCGACCAATTTGGGCCCAATGACTGGCTCGTCGACGAGTTGTATCAACAATTTCAGAACGACAGGTCCTCAGTTGATCCGGCCTGGTGGGACTTTTTCGATGGCTACACAGCCAACGAGCAGCATGCGGCAGTTGCTCCATTGACGAATGTCACAGCCTCGACCCCCGCACCTGCCGCACCAGTTGCGACAACCACGCAGACACCTTCGTCACACACTTCTGAGACAGGCGATATCGAGCGACTCAAGGGTGCCGCGGCACGAGTCGTGACAAACATGGAAGAAAGCCTCAGCGTCCCGACAGCAACCAGCGTGCGTTCACTTCCCGTGAAACTCCTTTTTGACAACCGCGTCGTTATCAACAACCACCTTGCACGTGGCCGGGGCGGAAAGGTGTCCTTCACGCACATCATCGCTTATGCGCTTGTGCAGGCACTCAAGTCCCAACCCGAAATGAATTACGCATATGAAGAACTCGACGGAAAACCAGCAATCAGACTCAACACGGATATCAACCTCGGTTTAGCTATCGACATTGCAAAACCCGATGGCACCCGCCAACTTCTTGTGCCCAATATTAAAGCCACCCAAAACATGGGTTTCGCAGCCTTTTGGGCCAGTTACGAAGACATCGTTCGACGGGCTCGTTCTAATAACTTGACCGTTGAAGATTTCGCGGGCACATCGGTCAGTTTGACAAACCCCGGCACCATCGGGACGAATCACTCGATTCCTCGATTAGTGAAAGGGCAGGGAGCAATCATTGGTGTTGGCTCAATGGAATACCCGGCCCAATGGCAAGGTGCGTCACAAGAGTCAATCGTGCGTAATGCCATCTCAAAAATTTTGACACTCACTTCCACCTATGACCATCGGATCATCCAGGGTGCGCAGTCCGGCGAATTCCTTCGGAAAATGCACATGTTGATTCTCGGCGAAGACAATTTCTACGGTGAAATTTTTCGGGATCTTCGCATTCCCTATGTACCTATTCAATGGGCCGTCGACATTTCAGCCAATCATGAAACAGACCTTGATAAAAACGTCCGAGTCCAAGAAATAATCCATGCTTTCCGTGTTCGCGGCCACCTAATGGCAGACCTTGACCCCCTCGAGTACCACCAAAGAATGCACCCCGATCTTGACGTTCTTTCCCACGGATTAACACTCTGGGATCTGGATCGTGAGTTTGCAACAGGTGGGTTTGGCAACGAACCACTGATGAAATTGCGCCGAATCTTGGGAGTCCTTCGTGATTCGTACACCCGAACCGTGGGAATCGAATACATGCACATCCAGGACCCAGTGGAACGTAAGTGGATTCAAGAGCGGGTTGAGATTCCCCACGTAAAGCCGGATCCTGCTGACCAACTTCGGATTCTTCGCAAGCTCAATGAGGCCGAAGCGTTGGAAAACTTTCTGCAGACGAAATACGTTGGCCAAAAGAGATTCTCCCTTGAGGGATCTGAATCTTTGATCCCCATGCTTGATGAGATTTTGGCACAGTCAGCTAATAGTGAAATCTTGGAAGTTGCGATAGGCATGCCCCACCGAGGTCGACTTAACGTCCTCGCCAACATTGCCGGCAAGTCATTCGGACAAATTTTCCGCGAGTTCGAGGGTGAGTACGCTGAAAATTCCGTTCAGGGGTCTGGCGACGTCAAGTACCACTTGGGCACAACCGGTTCATATGTTTCGGCTGAAGGTGGCACCACCGCTGTCTATCTTGCGGCAAACCCTTCTCACCTAGAAGCCGTTGATCCCGTTCTTGAAGGAATCGTGCGCGCCAAACAAGATCAATTGCCCGACGAACGGCGCTACGACATTTTGCCGGTACTCATTCATGGTGATGCGGCCTTTGCTGGGCAGGGCGTTGTGGCTGAGACTTTGCAGCTCTCGCAGTTACAGGGGTATCGCACTGGCGGCACCATTCACATCGTTGTCAATAATCAAGTTGGTTTCACAACCTCACCGCGCTACAGCAGATCTTCCGTCTATTCAACCGATGTTGCACGCATGATTCAGGCGCCAATTTTTCACGTCAATGGCGACGACCCTGAAGCCGTCATTTTCGTAGCCAAATTAGCTTTTGATTTCCGTCAAACCTTCGGCAAAGATGTGGTCATTGATCAGGTCACTTATCGCAGACGCGGCCACAATGAAGCCGACGACCCCTCACTCACTCAGCCGCTCATGTACGCAATCATTGATAACAAGCGATCAGTGCGTAAGCACTACACCGACTCACTTATCGGTCGCGGAGACATCACCCTCGAGGAGGCCGAGGAAGTACTCAAGCACTTCCAAGAACAGTTGGAGAATGTTTTCCAAGAAACTCGAGCTGACGAACCTGACACTGAATTCACGACAAGCGCAAGAGCAATTACTGAAACGGGTCAAATCAATCTGGCTCCACAAACACCTTCTCAAGATGTCGATACGTCAATTACCCAAGCTCAAATTGACACTGTGATCGAATCCCAGCTGACGTTGCCTGAAGGTTTCAATGTCCATCCACGACTCGCGCCACAACTTCAGCGCCGCGCCCAAATGGTTGCAGATGACACGATTGACTGGGGTATGGGTGAGGCTCTCGCTGTTGGCTCACTCCTCATGGAAGGCCGGACAGTTCGTTTAGCGGGGCAAGATTCTCGACGTGGAACATTCGGACACAGACATATGGTCATCGTGGATAAAGAAACGGGCTGGCAATACAAGCCACTCAAGAAGTGTTACCGCGACGGCGGAAAACTCTACGTATACGACTCCTCATTGAGTGAATTCGCTGGACTTGGATTTGAATACGGTTATTCAGTTGCCCGCCCTGACGCCCTTGTGATTTGGGAAGCGCAATTTGGAGACTTCGTAAATGGCGCACAGACCATCATCGATGAATTCATTTCATCGGGTGAGCAAAAGTGGGGCCAGCGCTCCGCTGTCACCTTGCTTCTCCCCCACGGTCAAGAGGGACAGGGACCTGATCACAGCAGTGGTCGGATCGAACGCTTTCTACAACTGTGCGCTCAGGACAACATGTCGATCGCAGTGCCCAGCACCCCAGCGTCGTATTTCCACCTTTTGCGGTGGCAGGTACTGAGTCAACTTTCGCGCCCATTGATCGTGTTCACGCCTAAATCACTTCTGCGATCAAAAGCTTCCGTTTCAACAAGCGAAGAATTTACGACCGGCGTCTTCCGGCCTTTCATCCCCGACACGCAATTCACAGGAGCTGGTGTCACGAAGGTGCTCATTTGTTCGGGCAAGGTCTACTTTGATTTGCTCGCCTATCGCGATGCCAACAACATCACGGACACCGCAATCGTGCGTCTCGAGCGGATTTACCCACTACCGGGTGTGAGTTTGCCTGCAATGGCCAAGCAGTATCCCGATGCGGACCT
>CAMCYV010000023.1 GCA_945885645.1 Bifidobacterium breve
AACACCACAATTTAAAACATCCAGCACGACAAGATCCACAACTAAACCGCCGCACCGCGGCCCGATACAGAGAGCAGGACCCCATGACGGAGCTGACGATCCGACCGGAAGAAATCCGGGAAGCGATCGAGCGGAACGTCGCGGCGTACTCGCCGGCAACCGCCCGAGAAGAAGTTGGCCGTGTCCTTGAGACCGGCGATGGAATTGCCCGAGTCGAAGGACTTCACTCGGCAATGACTAATGAACTACTTGAATTCGAAGGGGGTCTGTTAGGAATCGCGCTGAATCTCGATATTCGTGAAATCGGTTGTGTTCTCCTAGGAGATTCATCCAAGATCGAAGAAGGACAAGCCGTCCGCCGAACAGGAGAAGTCCTCTCGGTTCCGGTGGGAGATGCATTCCTAGGGCGCGTTGTGGACCCACTGGGCAATCCAATCGATGGACTTGGTGCGATCCAAGCCGATGCACGTCGTGCCCTTGAGGTACAGGCTCCATCCGTCGTTGAGCGCCAGCCGGTCACCGAGCCAATGCTCACAGGAATCAAGGCAATTGACGCAATGACGGCGATTGGTCGAGGTCAGCGACAACTCATCATTGGTGACCGCCAAACAGGTAAGACCGCAGTGTGTATCGACACGATCATTAACCAAAAGGAAAACTGGGCCTCGGGAGATCCCGACAAGCAGGTCCGTTGCATCTATGTCGCGATCGGACAAAAGGGCTCAACAATTGCTTCGGTTAAGGGTGCGCTTGAAGAGTATGGCGCAATGGAGTACACCACGATTGTGGCTGCACCTGCCTCTGATCCAGCCGGTTTCAAGTACCTCGCTCCCTACACGGGATCAGCAATCGGCCAGCATTGGATGTACCAGGGTAAGCATGTTCTGATCGTCTTTGATGACCTGTCAAAGCAAGCCGACGCTTACCGCGCCGTCTCACTCCTTCTTCGCCGCCCACCAGGCCGCGAGGCTTACCCCGGTGACGTTTTCTACTTGCACTCCCGTCTACTCGAGCGCTGCGCAAAGCTTTCAGCTGAAATGGGTGGTGGCTCAATGACCGGTCTTCCCATTATTGAGACAAAGGCGAATGACGTCTCGGCCTTCATTCCCACCAACGTCATTTCAATCACCGATGGTCAGTGCTTCCTCGAGTCAGATCTTTTCAACTCCGGAGTTCGCCCTGCTATCAACGTGGGTATTTCAGTCTCACGAGTCGGTGGAGCAGCACAGCCGAAGGCGATGAAAAAGGTCGCCGGTCGCTTGCGTCTGTCCCTGGCCCAGTTCCGCGAGTTGGAGGCCTTCTCGGCTTTCGGTTCGGATCTTGATGCTGCTTCCAAAGCCCAGCTTGCGCGTGGTTCACGCCTAGTTGAGTTGCTGAAGCAGTCTCAGTATCAGCCACAGGCAATGGAACGCGAAGTGGTTTCCGTGTGGACGGGTACCACTGGTCAACTCGATGAAGTTCCCCTCGAGGATATTCGTCGTTTTGATTCGGAGTTCTTGGCCTACATGGATCGCTCGGCACCAGAGGTATTCGCCGCAATTCGGACAACTTCTGATCTCTCCGATGACACGGTGAGTGTCCTCGAGAAGTCAATCGGTGAGTTCAAAAAGCAGTTCACCATACGTAGTGGAGAGCTGCTCATCAAGGACGAGCCCGTTGCTGCCCTCAGTGATGAAGAGATCGACCCAACTCAAATCAAGCGAGCTGTTCGAGGCTGATATGGGTGCACAACTGCGGGTTTACCGGCGTCGAATTAAATCGGTGCAGGCGACCAAGAAAATTACGAAGGCGATGGAACTCATTGCCTCTGCGCGGATTGTACGAGCTCAAAATCAACTGAATGCATCCTTGCCGTACCTAACCCAGTTAGTTGACGCGGTTTCTGCTGCAGCTAGTCACGCATCGGATGTTTCCAAGCATCCTTTGACGGCGAAGTCCGTAAATTCTTCTCGTGCAGCGATTTTGGTCATTACTGCCGACCGTGGACTAGCTGGTGCGTATTCGTCCAACTCCATCAAGGAAGCGGAGGCACTCACCCGGAATCTGACGGAAAAGGGAATGAAAGCAGTTCCCTACGTTGTGGGAAGAAAAGGAGTGGCTTTTTACCGATTCCGCAACCGCCCAATGGGCGGAACCTACGTGGGATTTAGCGATCAACCCACCTATGCCCATGCTAAGGAAATTGGCGAGGATCTACTTAAGGCCTTTATGACACCGTCAGAAGTGGGTGGCGTGGACGAGATTCACGTCGTGTACACAAATTTCACCAACATGGCGGTGCAACAAACTCGCGTTCGCAGGATTCTTCCCCTCGAGGTTGTCGAGGAAGTTGTTGAGAAAAATGCAGAGGGTGGAAGCACTCTGCCGTTCCCACTCTATGAATTTGAACCCGGCCCCGAGGAGGTACTTGATGCACTTCTTCCACGATACATCGATCAAATGGTGTATTTGTCGCTACTCAATTCAGCGGCATCCGAGCACGCTGCACGTCGACGGGCTATGAAGTCTGCAACAGATAATGCGGAGGATTTAGTCCATGCTTTGACACGTGCCGCGAATGCTGCCCGTCAAGCTGAAATCACCCAAGAAATTAGCGAAATTGTCGGCGGAGCCGACGCTCTGACCGCCTAGTCCACAATTAGTCCCAGAACACAAGAAGAGGAATCGACATGACCGCAGCAGTAGAAATCGCCACAGGTGTAGGGCGCGTAGCACGTGTAACCGGCCCGGTTGTGGACGTTGAGTTCCCCGTGGAGGCCATGCCGGCACTCTTCAACGCGCTCAATGTGGACATCACACTTGAGCAAGGTGATGCAGGTGCCAAGACCCATACCCTCACCCTTGAGGTTGCCCAGCACATCGGCGACAACATGGTGCGCACAATTTCCATGCAGCCGACCGACGGCCTCGTGCGTGGCGCTCCCGTGCGCGACACCGGAGATGCAATTTTGGTCCCGGTCGGAGATGTCACCAAGGGCCATGTGTGGAACACCCTCGGCGTTCCCCTTGATGTCAAGGCGTCAGATCTGGATATCAAGGAGCGCTGGAGTATTCACCGCCAGGCACCAGCATTTGATCAGCTTGAATCAAAGACCGAGGTCTTCAATACGGGCATCAAGGTCATCGATCTACTAACTCCCTACGTTAAGGGTGGAAAAATCGGACTCTTCGGTGGCGCTGGTGTCGGAAAGACCGTGCTGATCCAAGAAATGATTTACCGTGTTGCCGAGAACTTCGGTGGTGTATCGGTGTTCGCTGGTGTGGGGGAGCGCACCCGTGAAGGAAATGACCTTTTCCTCGAAATGACAGAGTCCGGCGTTATCTCCAAGACGGCCCTTGTCTTTGGTCAGATGGATGAGCCACCCGGCACACGTTTGCGAGTCGCGTTAACCGCACTCACCATGGCCGAGTACTTCCGTGACGTTCAAAAGCAGGACGTGTTGCTCTTTATTGACAACATTTTCCGTTTCACTCAAGCCGGATCCGAAGTCTCGACACTTTTGGGCCGAATGCCTTCCGCTGTGGGTTACCAGCCAACGCTCGCTGATGAAATGGGCGTTTTGCAGGAGCGAATTACCTCAACACGCGGACACTCGATCACATCACTCCAGGCCATCTACGTACCGGCGGACGACTTGACCGACCCGGCGCCTGCAACAACCTTCGCCCACTTGGACGCAACGACCGTGTTGAGCCGTCCCATTTCGGAAAAAGGTATTTACCCAGCGGTGGATCCGCTGGACTCGAACTCTCGAATTCTGGACCCACGTTACGTAGGTGAAGAGCACTATGCCGTTGCCGCTCGCGTCAAGGAAATCTTGCAGCGGTACAAAGACCTCCAAGACATCATTGCAATTCTGGGTATCGACGAACTCTCAGAAGAAGATCGAGTACTCGTTGGTCGTGCCCGCCGCATCGAACGCTTTCTCTCCCAAAACATGTTCGTCGCTGAAGCATTCACCGGTCAGCCTGGGTCGTTTGTGCCTGTTGAAGAAACAATCTCTTCCTTCCGAGCACTTGCCGATGGCGAATTTGACCACGTTCCAGAACAGGCCTTCTTCATGTGCGGTGGCATCGAAGACGTTGAAAAGAACGCGGCTGCACTAGCCAAGGAGAGCTAACATGTCAGGTCCACTTGAAGTGGCTGTAGTGTCGGCTGAGCGCTCTATTTGGAGTGGCTCAGCAAAGAGTGTCGTAGCAAAAACACCCGAAGGTGACGTTGGCATCATGCGTGGTCATGAGCCAATGTTGGCGCTTTTGGTTGAGGCTCCTCTGAGAATTGAGCTCGAAGACGGAAGCAAAATATTGGTCGCCGTACACGGGGGATTTTTCTCGGTTGACAGCGACAAGGTCAATGTCATCGCCGAGTCGGCTGAGCTCGCCCAAGATATTGATATCGATCGGGCGAAGGCAGCTCTTAGCCGCGCTCAAAGCCTTGTTGAGTCAGAAGACTTATCAGCGATCCGTCGGGCAGAGGCACGTATTCAGGTCGCTAGCGCCTGACTGCGGCTAACGGGCGCTGTTGCCGCCGGGCTTCCAAAGTACGTCGCCGACACTGTCGTGGTTGGCAACTCGGGAGAGAATAAAAAGTAGATCGCTGAGTCGATTCAGATATGTCGCGGTCAGGGGATTCATTCCACCGTGATAGGCATCCAGTGCCGCCCAGGTTGACCGTTCGGCGCGTCGGGAAACAGTCCGTGCTACATGCATCTGCGCTGCTGCGGGTGTGCCGCCGGGTAAAACAAATGAGCGCAAGGGCTCGAGGCCTTCGTTGAAGTGGTCACAGGAAGCCTCGAGCCGCTCGATGTACGCAGGGGTGACACGTAATGCGCCACTCTCATCATCTTTTACCGGTGTACACAAATCTGCACCTACGTCGAAAAGATCATTCTGGATGGAGAGCAGGACCTCAGCAATATCCGCGCGCACTTCGCAGGTTGCCAAAACTACCCCAATTGTGCAGTTTGCCTCATCTACGTCGGCGTAGGCCTTGAGGCGGGGATCATTCTTACCTGTCCTACTCATGTCGCCGAGGGAGGTAGTTCCGTCGTCACCGGTTCGCGTATAAATCTTCGTTAAATTGACCACTAGGCGACTCTATCGGGAGCTTTCACATTCGGCTCACCTACGATTGCAGTGTGTCGGTCTTTCGGATTGAGGGTGGGGAGACCCTCCACGGTGAAGTTGTCGTCCCGGGCGCCAAGAATTCCGTTCTTAAGCTGATGGCAGCGACTTTGCTGGCACCAGGGCTCTCAACTCTCACCAACGTCCCCGATATCGAAGATGTCACCATCATGGCGGAGTTGCTTCGACGGCTTGGGTGTGAGGTGACCCACTCGGGAGAAAACATTTCCATTAATGTCCCCGACAAACCTGACCATCGGGCGGACTATGACCTTGTTCGAAAAATGCGAGCTTCGATTTGCGTGCTTGGTCCACTGATTGCACGCTGTGGCGCTGCTGATGTCGCAGTTCCGGGTGGGGACAATATCGGCTCCCGTGGATTGGACATGCACGTTGAGGCACTTCGAAGAATGGGCGCCCAGGTCAACAATGAGCATGGATATTTGCTGGCGGAGTGCCAACTTCTGACCGGGGCGCATATCTCGCTTGATTTCCCCAGTGTCGGCGCAACCGAAACGATCCTGATGGCCGCTGTGACGGCCCGAGGTGAAACGATAATTGAAAATGCTGCTCGAGAGCCGGAAATAGTTGATATTTGCGAGATGCTGGTGGAAATGGGGGCAGACATCTCGGGTATCGGGACCTCGACCATCACAATCACCGGCGTTAGTGCACTCACTCCAGTAAGCCATCGAGTGGTCTCGGATCGGATAGTCGCCGGCACTTGGGCCGTTGCGGTCGCGATGACACGCGGTGATCTGACAATTCATGGGGTTCCCGCCGAGTACCTTGCCCTGCCATTGGAAAAACTTCAGTCAGCCGGGGCACAGGTTGACAGCGGTGGGCAGACTATTCAGGTCCGCATGGATGTGCGACCTCAATGCGTTGACGTCGTTACCCTGCCTTTCCCCGGTTTCCCCACCGACTTGCAGCCCCAATTCATCGCACTGAATTCAATTGGTCAGGGCGCAGCCCTTGTTACAGAGAATCTCTTTGAAGCTCGATTCCGCTTTGTTCAAGAACTCGCGCGGCTGGGCGCTGATGTCCGAACCGACGGACACCACGCGCTCATACGGGGAAGAGAGGGGTTGTCCGGTGCACCAGTCGAAGCTACGGATATCAGGGCTGGGGCAGGGTTGGTGCTGGCTGGGCTGGTGGCCCAAGGCAACACAACTGTTTACGGTGTCGGTCACATTGACCGTGGTTACGCAGGTTTTGTAGAAACCTTGCAAGGTTTTGGAGCCAAGATTTTAAGGGTCAACGATTAAACCGCTAACCGCTAATTATTGCGGCTGCGGCGCTTTCATCGGAAGGCCACACCATCACTTTCGGTCCTTCAGTGGTTTGGGCGAGGTTAGCCTTGATTCCTCGGTGTTCTAAAGTACGCCGGATCATTTCCCCTTCTGCATAATTCGAAGGGCTGGCAACACACACCAAGAGTCCATAGGAATCTGAAGGTCCGGACTTTCCTGGGACCGTAACCACCGAACTTCCCCGAGAGTAGGCCCAACGGAGCACCAGCACCATCAGGCCAATTCCCATCAGCGCCACGATTGGGCCGAAAATGTAGGAAAAACTATTACCGATAGCCACAGGCACATTGTGACAAGAATTACGCGTTCCGCAATAGATTGGTCTGCCAAGCCTTATAGCTCTATAACCGGTTGGTTACGATGTGGAGATGAGCGACAAACCATGGATCATGCGGACCTACGCGGGGCATTCGAGTGCGAAAGAGTCAAATGAACTTTTCCGCACCAACCTGGAAAAGGGGCAGACAGGCTTGTCGATCGCATTTGACCTCCCCACCCAAACGGGTTTTGACCCCGAAGATGTGATGTCCCGTGGTGAAGTTGGCAAAGTGGGCGTTTCGGTTGCCAGTCTGGCCGATATGAGAACCCTTTTTGAGGGACTTCCATTGGCAAAGATGAATACCTCGATGACCATAAATGCAACAGCAGTTTGGCTCTACTCCATGTATATCGCTCTGGCTGATGAACAGGGAGCGCCTCGCGAACTGCTCTCGGGCACGACCCAGAATGACATAATTAAGGAATACCTTTCCCGGGGGACATACGCTTTCCCTCCAGCACCATCACTTGAACTTGCCACCGATTTGATCGTATTTTCGGTTGTGAATACGCCAAAGTGGAATCCGATAAACATCTGTAGTTACCATTTGCAAGAGGCTGGAGCCACAGCCGTCCAAGAGGTGGCTTTTGCCTTGGCGTCTGCAATTAGTGTCTTGGACTCCGTTAAAGCAAAAATTGAGGATCAAAATATTGAGGTCGATTTCGATCATGTGGTCGGTCGCATCTCATTTTTTGTGAACGGCAGCATCAGGTTCATCGAAGAGGTATGCAAACTCAAAGCTTTTGGCAGGCTGTGGAGCGACGTCGTTGTCGAGCGCTATGGCGTAACGACCGAGTCGGCCCGTCGTTTTCGGTACGGTGTGCAGGTAAATTCATTGGGACTTACCGAGGAGCAACCCGAAAATAACGTGCAGCGAATCGTACTCGAGATGCTGGGTGTTTCGCTTGCCAAAGACTCACGTGCCCGGGCTATTCAGCTTCCTGCATGGAATGAAGCCCTTGGCTTGCCTAGGCCGTGGGATCAGCAGTGGTCGCTGCGTATGCAGCAGGTGCTTGCTTTGGAAACAGACTTACTTGAATATGACGATATTTTTGAAGGATCGATAGTTATTGAAGCAAAAGTTGATGAACTCATGAATGAAATTCGATCTGAACTCGATCGAATTTCTGAGATGGGAGGTGCCATCGCGGCCCTTGAATCCGGTTATCTCAAGAGCGCACTAGTTGCCTCGCATGCCCAACGACGTGCCAGCATTGAGTCTGGCAATTTGATTGTTGTCGGCGTGAATTCATTTCAAAGCACAGAAGCCAGTCCCTTAACTCAAAACGTAAACATTATGTTGGTTGATCCAGAAGTTGAGTCACGCAGAATCGAAGAAGTTCTTTTGTTTAAATCCGGACGCGATCCTGTGGCCGTCGCCAATGCCCTTTCTGACATTAATTCTGCAGCCGAAATTGGCCAGGGCTTAGTCGAAGCAAGTATTAATGCAGCGAAGGTGGGGGTTACGACCGGCGAGTGGTCGAGTGTCCTTCGTTCACGCTTAGGTGAATACCGTTCCCCAACGGGCGTTGTGGACTCAATTGGTACTCGAACTCCAGAAATTGAATTGGTTCGAATTCGCACCGATGACTTGGAATCTCGACTTGGACACCGTCCAAGGATCTTGATTGGGAAACCTGGTCTTGACGGTCATTCAAATGGTGCTGAGCAGATTGCGGTTCGTGCTCGGGATTGTGGCTTTGAAGTGATTTACCAGGGGATTCGATTAAAACCAGAAGAAATTGTGGCCGCTGCAATTGCCGAAGACGTGGATGTCATTGGCTTATCGATTCTCTCGGGATCCCATCGCACCTTGGTTGCTGAGATTCTTAACATTTTGGCTCGGGAAAAAGCAAGTGACATTCCGGTGATCGTTGGTGGGATTATTCCACCCGCTGATGCAGAGTGGCTGGCATCCATAGGTGTGGCAGCAACTTTCACTCCGAAGGACTATGACGCCACCCAGATTATGAACTCTATTGTGGACATAATTAGTGTCTAAATCAGTGTCCAAGTCTTGGGATTATTAAGCACATGAGGATTCTTATTTGTGATTGCACCGCAGTTTACCAAGGAAGGCTCTCAGCTGAACTGCCGCGCGCAACGCGAGTGCTCATGTTTAAAGCTGACGGCTCGGTACTAATTCACTCAGATGGTGGTTCGTACAAGCCATTGAATTGGATGAGCCCACCGTGCAGTGTCGCCGTTTCAACCCTGGGTGAGTTAACCGAATTTAAAGTGGTGAACAAGGCTGGGGAGATACTCACGATCACGGTTCACGAAATCCACGCAGATTACGAGCACCAACTTGGCCTTGATCCAGGCCTGATCAAAGACGGTGTTGAATCCCACTTGCAGAAATTACTGGCAGAAAACCTTGATTCTTTGGGACAAGGTTTGACCCTGGTCCGTAGGGAATACCCAACGGCAATTGGTCCAGTCGATATATTGTGTAAGGTCGCAGGGGGTGGATCCGTGGCTATTGAAATTAAGCGCCGGGGTGAAATTGATGGGGTTGAGCAACTGACCCGCTACCTGGATTTACTTAATCGGGATCCACTGTTGGCCCCGGTAACCGGGATCTATGCTGCTCAGGAGATAAAACCACAGGCAAAAACATTGGCACAGGATCGAGGTATCACATGTGTCAGTATCGATTATGAGTTGTTAAAAGGTCTTGATGACCCTAGTCTGCGCCTGTTTTAGAGGATAATAATGAAATGGGGCTGGCTGTGGGACTAAATAAAATTGGTGTTGTGGGGCTAGGAACTATGGGTTCCGGGATCGCAGAAGTTATTGCCCGATCCGGATATTCAGTTATTGGAGTTGACTTAGGTGAAAACGCAATCGGCTACGCCAATTCGAGAATCAGAGGTTCCTTAGATCGTGGCGTTTCTCGCTCAAAGATCACTGAAGCCGACGCTCTAGCGATTCTGTCCCGAATTCAATTGACCACAAACCTCAAAGATCTTGCTCCATGTGACTTGGTTATTGAGGCGATTACCGAGGACCTGGCCGCGAAATCTGAGCTCTTTCGAACCCTAGACTCAATTCTTGGTCCCGATGCGATCATGGCCACAAATACTTCCGCATTGTCGGTGACGGAAATCTCAGTCGCTACCGATCGACCCAGTCGTGTTATTGGAATGCATTTTTTCAATCCAGCGATGGTTCAAAAATTTGTTGAAATTGTGTCAACGGTAACAACCGATCAAGAAGTGATTGACGTGTGTTTGGCATTTACTCGCAACTTGGAGATGCAACCGGTTTTAGTGGGTGACCGGGCCGGTTTTATTGCAAATTCACTGCTATTCGGCTATTTGAACCAAGCTGTCACCATGTATGAACAAAAGTATGCATCCCGTGAAGACATTGATAGTGCCATGAGATTTGGCTGTGGACTCCCGATGGGGCCACTGGCACTCCTTGACCTCATTGGTCTGGATACTGCTCTTGAAATCCTTGACACCATGTATCACGAGAGTCGCAATCGGCTGCATGCGCCAAGCGCGTTGCTAAAACAGTTCGTAGCCGCGGGCAGGCTTGGGCGTAAGTCAGGCCAAGGCTTCTATACCTATGCCGAGTTGAATGCGCCATTGGTGGTTGATGACTCATTAACGCCGGCCATTGCAGATTCAGGTTCTGTGTCCGGCATTACCAGGGCCGGAGTGGTGGGTTCGGGCACTATGGCGACGGGAATTGTTTCAGTTCTCGCGGTGGGAGGGCTGAACGTAATTGCTTTGACCCGAAGCGAACAGAGATCAAGTCAGTTGCGGGAATCCCTGGATACGTCCTGGTCAAAACTTGTCACCAAGGGAAAAATCACCAAGGAGCAAAAAAGTGAATATTTTGCTCGGGTCACAACATGTGAAAGTCCGCAAGGATTTGTAGGTAAGGTTGATGTTGTCATCGAGGCTATTGCTGAGGAACTACAACCCAAGTGCGAGATTTTTTCCCAACTTGATCAAATGTTGTCAGACGAGGTCATTTTTGCAACGACAACCTCGAGTTTGTCTGTCATCGAAATTGCTGCCAGTACCAACAGGATGGACCGTTTCCTGGGAGTTCACTTCTTCAATCCAGCACCGGTAATGTCTCTCGTGGAGATTGTCAGCACCGTAGCGACAGACCCCGACGTTGTGATCCGCTGCACTAATTTGATGCGCGAAGTCGGTAAAAAGCCTGTGCAGTGCTCGGATCGTGCCGGGTTTATCGTGAACGCATTACTGTTCCCATACCTCAATAACGCTATTGCTATGGCATCGAGCAACTATGCCTCCATCCAAGACATTGATTCTGCTATGAAGCTCGGTTGCGGCTACCCCATGGGGCCTTTTGAGTTACTCGACGTTGTCGGTCTCGATGTCTCCTTGGCAATTATCAATACGCTGTACCGTGAGTTTCGTGAGCCAGGGTTTGCCCCGGAAGCTCAATTGGAACACTTGGTCACCGCGGGATTTGTTGGGCGTAAAGTCGGTCGAGGTTTTGCCAAGTACTAGACGATAAGTGTTAGAAGATGAGCGTCGACAAGTGGGAGTGTGAATGGAGTGGGGCGCAAGAACCGGAGAGCGGGTAGTGAGTCCAAGCCAGTTTTTGGTAACTCAACGGTCACGGAATCCCACCCTGATGGCGAATGGTTTGTTCGTAAGTTAACCGGTTCCTCAGCCATTAAGACATACAGGTGTCCTGGTTGCGATCAGGAGATTCGCCCGGCAACCCCGCACATTGTGGCTTGGTCGGCTGATCTTCCTGAGGGGGCTGAGGATCGACGTCACTGGCACACTCCATGTTGGAGTAACCGTGGTAACCGTCGTCCTCGAGGTGGAAAGTGACGGCAATCTCAGCCAATTCGGTTCTACCTGCAATACGCGAAGTCATCTCGATACGTACCGCCGACGCACTTGAACTTGTTGGTGAGCTGGCGACACCGGAGCACCCGATTGCAACCGTGATTTGTGTTCACCCACTGCCCACTCATGGTGGCATGATGGACAGCCATATTTTGCGGAAAATGTCGTGGCGTCTTCCCGCACTGGCAAATATCGCCGTGTTGCGTTTCAACACCCGAGGTACCAGCAGTGCGATTGGTCAAAGCGAGGGTAGCTTTGACCATTCGAATGGAGAAGGCCTCGACCTTGCCGCAGCAATTCAATTTGCTCGGAGTCGTAATTTGCCCAATATTTGGATTCTTGGATGGTCATTTGGAACCGACGTGATTTTGCGTAATCTCGACCCCGAAGGAATTAGCGGCGTAATTTTACTTTCTCCGCCATTGAGGTACACGAGCGCTCAGGAGTTGCTGCGTTGGAATGGTACGGGTGTGCCTGTCCACGCGCTCATCCCCGAACTCGATGACTATCTCGTACCCGATGCAGCCGCCCAGAGATTCGCCGAAGCCGGCGATGTGATCCTCGAGCCTGTGGAAGGAGCGAAACATTTGTGGGTGGGGGAAAAGTTCGTTTACTTCGTACTAAATCGCATAACCGAATTGGTTTCACCGGGCTCCGCTCCATTGGCACTTGAGTGGAACGGGCCAATGGAGCGCTGGAGCGATCTCACATAAAACTACTTGGAAACGAACCGATTTATCTGGGTTAAGACTTTGTCACGAAGAGCCTGATTGGTAACGCCAAGTCCGGGCTCTGGTGCCAGCCCAAGTACCCCAACTTTTCCTTGATGCAGGTTGCGGTGCACTTCATATGCTGCCTCACCTGTTTGATCAAGCGGGAACACCTTTGACAAAGTGGGGTGAATAACCCCTTTTTCCACTAGTCGATTAGCTTCATAGGACTCGCGGTAATTTGCAAAGTGAGTCCCGATGATTTTCTTCAGGTTCATCCATAGGTAGCGGTTGTCGTATTCATGCATGAACCCCGTGGTCGAAGCGCACGTGACGATGGTCCCGCCCCGGCGTGCGACGTAAACGCTTGCTCCGAAAGTTTCCCGGCCAGGGTGCTCAAACACGATGTCAGGATCTTCGCCGCCGGTAAGTTCTCTAATCTTTTTGCCAAGACGCTGCCATTCCTTTGGATCTTGGGTCTGCGGATCTGACCAAAACTTGTATTTTTCTGCGCTGCGGTCAATGATTAACGTGGCGCCCATCGAGCGCACTATTTCTGCTTTTTCTGGACTGGAGACAACACAGACCGGGATGGCTCCGCCGTTGAGGGCGTACTGCGTTGCGTAGGAGCCCAGCCCGCCGGATGCACCCCAGATGAGAACGACGTCACCCTGCTTCATACCGGCACCATTTTTTGAGACCAATTGCCGGTATGCGGTTGAATTGACGAGCCCCGGGCAAGCGGCTTCTTCCCAAGTGAGGTGCTCGGGCTTTGCCATTAATTGATTCGATTTAACAACTGCAAGTTCGGCAAGGCCACCAAAGTTAGTCTCATAACCCCAAATTCGTTGCTCGGGATCAAGCATCGAGTCATTATGTCCGGCAGGATTCTCCAGTTCTACACTCAGACAGTGCGCGACTACCCGGTCGCCTGGCGCAAATGCGTTTACTCCTGGCCCTACGCGCAAAACTACGCCAGCAGCATCTGAACCCATGATGTGATAAGGCAGATCATGACGGACACCATCGGGGTGTGATTTTGCATAACGCTTCAAAAAACCAAATGTAGATACTGGTTCGAAAATTGACGTCCACACCGTATTGAAATTGATACTCGATGCCATCACGGCGATGAGTGCTTCACCAGGTGCAAG
>CAMCYV010000024.1 GCA_945885645.1 Bifidobacterium breve
GCATACTCGCTCCAACCACTGGCGGGATCATTGTTGTACCACTCGGCGGCAAGCGGGTCAAAGAGAACACCATTGACGGCAATGCCAAATGGCTGAGGGATTGAATAGACAGACGCATTTGAATTCTGGGTCGGAGTTGTAGGAAACGAATAGTCGTAACTCTGAGCCGATATTGCGTTTGGGTTGTTCGCATTAGGAAAAGCACCGGTGTTGTGATTGGGCAATCCATTTGCACGAATGCGACGAACGCCATTGGCGACACTGACCTGGATCTGGCAGCCAGTCTTAGCATCCGTGAATGAGTAACTCTTAGTTACATCAACGGGAAATACCGTCGCGGCTTGCGCTGGGGAGGAACCCAACATGAGAGCAGTGCTGCCAGCAGCAGTCACTGTGAGGCTTGCAGCGAGCGACCCTAGAAGGAAGCCACGCCGGCTGACCTGTGCTTGGGAAAACGTGAGTTCAGTTTCTGATGACATGGATGTAAAATATCAAACATATCTGTGGGGGTCCTGTGAACTCCCTTAGGTTCGTCTGGGAATTAAACCTGTGGTTGCTCCATGACTATGACAACCGACTATCGCAAGATCATCACGTTTGCCACGGCTGGATTTATGGCTGCCGGCTCCATTGTCGGCGGTATTGGCAGCGCTCTTATGGATCAGAGCTCCCAGTTCACCCGGTACGGTAAGCAAGACGGCTGGACCAGCGCCCAGCTTTGTCGGGTTCGGGTCCGACAGTGTCGCACATATATACGCATCATTTCAGCGCACTTCCCGCACTTTTGCCACGGACTCAGGTTGGTAGGTATTCCAGCGGCCAACCCAATCGCGGCCCTTTGCCCGTGCTCGCACGCTCAGCACGCCAGTCTCGTAATTCCACCGAACACTGCCGGTCACCGGCAGGTTCTGATAAAGCCGGTAACCGTCGAGATCAATGACTATCGGCCCCCATCCTTTAGCCGACCACGAGCCCCCACGCAGACCCAGACCCCGATAGCCCGCGGCCTGCAGGTACCTGTCAATTACGTCCAACGCGGTTTGGGTTACTCCTGAACTTGCGTTCTTGGCCTGGATTGGATAGCCCAGTACTGCCTTAATCGGTGGAATAGTCGCAGCACATTGACCACCCGAACCCGCAAGCACCCCAGCTTGATCGGTGAAGAACTCTCGGACTAGCGCCGATGCGCAATTGTGGACGTCATCCATTGCCGTTACGTGAGTTGAGTTAGACATGATCACATGCCTGGCTCGAGCGAATTGGTTGGACACCAAATCACCTTCAGCTGCAGTGGTGATCGTGTCTAACTCACCGGAGAGAACCAGAGTGGGGACATCCGGGTAGGTGCCAGTAGGTGGTGCTGGAATCTGCCAAGGGCTTCGAGTGGCGACCGGCCACGTTAAACACAGTGACTGGGTAGCAAAATTCGAGGTCAAATACTCCCTAATTCGAAATGGTCCATACAAATCAGGATCGCTTTGAATTTGCGCAACAACCGCAGCACGGTATTGGGTTTTTCTCACCGCTGGTCGCTCGGCCATCTCGAAAAGCTGCGGATAGTCGTGGCATGACACAGCGACATTTAGCCCCGGGCTATAAACAGAAACCAACTCATCTGTCATTTGTGGCTTCGATTCGGCCACAAGCCGGCCGAGCGGTAATGGATCACCACCAAGAGCTGCGCCAAGGGCTGCGTTTAATTCCCGATAGGTGGTCGGGCCAAACGTGCCACCGAAAACTACGTCGTTTAGATTCTGGGGGCTTAACCGAACCCGACGCATTTTATTGTCGGCTCCCGGTGCCAACACTGAAATCGCGCGCCCGCGCACCTGCTTGAGCATTCTCTCGAGCAACTCAATGGTGCCAGTGCTGTTTGCGCCGCAATCCTTTGTACGTGCACAAACTACGTTATAGGCATTGCGCATTGCCGGGCCTTGGGTTGGATACCAGGCTGTCTCACCGGTAACCGGGTAGGCACCGTCTAACACCAAACTGTGAACCAACTCGGGGTGGTAGCTGGCAAATACCTGAGCAACAAAGGTGCCATACGAGTCACCGTAGACATCAACCACACCCAGTTCCAAGGCTGTGACTAACGCACTCAAGTCTTGGGCCACCAACTCGGTTCCGTAAAGGTCAAAGCGAGAACCCAGTGACCTGGCACAGGCTGCGACGGACTCAGCGCCCGGGCAATCGATCGGACTGGACCTCCCGGTGCCGCGCTGGTCGACTACCAGCAACGCGCGATTTTTCAATAGCGGCCCCAGCATGTCTGCGTACGACTGCCCCGAACCCACCGCGCCATAACCGGGACCACCCTCAATAGCCACCACCGCCGGCTGTGAGACCTCCCCTTTTGACGGTAGTACAAGGGCGAAAACCAGATCGAAAAACCCTAGTTTTAAATCTTGGGGATCCCACGGCCTGGGCAGCGATCCGCACCAGGTCGTTACCGCCGTGGCTACAACTTCATCGCAGACGGTGAGAGTGATTGACCCGACTTTCTTTTCGGCCAAATCCGGACGCGCCTGCGCCAAGTCGGGTGCCGCATTGCCGCAGAGCAAAGCAACACCAACCAGCGCCACAATCCAAAACTTCCCTCGTTGGGACATCTACCAAGTATGGCCGATAGCTCAGTGATCCGTGCTCGGTGATTGTGGTGTCAGTCGAAGGGAAATGTCTTCGTGATTCCTGTGAACACCCTTAGGTTCGTCTGGGAATTAAACCTATAGTTGTGCAATGACTACAAGCACGACCTACCGCAAGCTCATCGCATTTGCCACGGCTGGATTTATCGCTGCCGGCTCCATGATCATTGCCGCACCCAGCGCAAACGCTGCCAAGGCCGATCTGGTTTGGTATTTCGATCGCACCTTCCGCGAGGTGATCGACGTCGGAGCACAAGGAGATAGTCATGGCGATATCACCGTAACGAATGGCAACGTCAGTGAGGTTCGTGGCGGTAAAGCTGTCGGTGCGTATGCAACTTCTCAGATCACCGCTTCAGTACTCATCCCCGGTGGCCGGCAGAATCGTAAAACCGACATCAGCATCACCATCGCCGATAGCGCGATCTACACGACGGCACTGGTTACCGCAAATGCCGGCACCTCACCCGCCACGACCACCGCGCACGCAATCATCGGTGGCACAGGAAAGTACTCGGGCGTTTCGGGCGAGATGATCTTAAAGCCACTATCTGCCACGCGGTATAAAGTGAGTTTCTTCTTCGTCGATTAGGCCGGGTTGAGGTTAGCGATCGCGATGATTTGCCAGCCTGCATCACCGAGGCGCCATACCGTTAAACGTGGCGCCGGTTTTGTCGACAGTCTCGAGCCGTCGATGGTCTCTTCAACGGAAAGCAGATGGGTGGCAACCAAGGTGTCACCCGCCCGCGTGGAACGAAAATCCGTCAGGGAGTAGGTGCCCAACTCCAGAGCCTTGAGCATCACCAACTCTGCTGCCCGGTCACGAGCACCATCGGTGTGGACCGACTGAAATTCTGGTGCAAGGATTGACTCAACCGCGGCCCAGTCTTGGGCGGCGACAGCTGCGGTGAAGTCGCGGTAGAGCACCTCTCCGTCGGCCTGAGGATCTTGTATGGGGCTCATCATTTTTCTCCTTCATATTGAAGTGACTGGGGAATCGACGCAAGAGTACTGCTATCTCCGCAGGGCTTGCGGTCGCGCTTCTTAACGCTATCGTGCCCAATGTGTGACGATCCTTGTCATCCCCGCTTAAAGGGCTATGGGGGAAATAAACTGGTTGTTAACTGGTTGAATTAACCTTATAATCCAATCATGACAGACACTGTGGGCGCTTTCGAAGCCAAAACACATCTTTCCGAACTCCTTGCAAGGGTGGAGGGTGGTGAGGAGGTCACGATCACTAAGCACGGCAGGCCGGTCGCCCGGTTGGTCCCTGTTTCGGACACGCCCTTGAGCCGTGACTGGTCGGCCTTCTGGGCGAAGGTCGATTCGCGACGGGTAACCCTTTCCCCCGGCACGTCCATCAAGACAGACATCGCGGCCGGAAGAAAGTGAAGTCTTTTATTCTTGACGCCTCCATTGCCCTCGAATGGTTTTCTGCAGATGCATCACCCGAGGCGTTGGCTCGACGTGGCCTTCTCGACGATCACGTTGCTCTCGTTCCTGCGCTATGGCGCTTCGAGGTGATGAACGCGGTCACCACCTGGCTGCGACGAGGAGACATCTCTTCAGCAACGAGCGCGATGATTCTCAACGACATAATGCAGGTGCCCTTCGGGACATTGGATGAAGGCAATCCTGAGCTGGTCGTTTCCCTTGCGCTCACCCACAGCCTCTCGGCCTATGACGCCACCTACCTACACCTCGCAATGCTCACCGGTGACCCGCTTGCAACACTTGACCGCGCCTTGATCACGGCCGCGCAGAAGGTAGGCGTTACCTGCTTGTGAGACAGAGAGTCGCACCTGAACTCAGTTGATCGGATTCACCAGGTCAGAAACGACATTCCTATATATGGCGGACTTGATCGTACCCAGTGTGTGACGATCCTTGCCAGCAAGAGAGGCAACCATTTTCTGAGCAACATCTTGTAAGTCCGCAACATCACAGATCGAATCGACGATCCCCGCTTTAAGGGCCATGGGTGCGTCATAGCGCCACCCTGTTGTCATCACATCAAGTGCGGTGCGAGGTGTTAGCTTCGATTGAATCATTGAAGTCATCCCGATAGCGAGTGGGATCTTAATGTCGATAGCTGGGAGAGAGTAGAAACCTTTTTCGGTGCGCATCACGCGATAGTCACAGGCCAAGGCGAGCATTGCACCCGCTGCAAAACAGTGACCGTTGATTGCACACACGGTGGGAACGGGCAAGGTGAGCACTCGGGCAAACATTGATTGAACACTTGCAACATGCGTGTCCCACTCCGCAGGGTTGGCCGCCACCCAATCCAAATCGAGCCCATTCGAGAAGAACTTTCCGGTCGCCGTAATCATCAACGCTGCGGGTTCAGAACTGTCTGTGATTGTGGTCAATGCTTGATCAACGCTGGAAAGAAATTCTGGTGAGAAGCGATTCTCGTCATCCCCAAGATCAAGGACCCAAACAGGTGAGGTGGTTCGCAAAGTGACGGACATGATTTCGTTCCAGACCGACTAATTACTTATCGCTGGTGTCATTCAACTTCACTTCGCCATCGATAACTCGCGCCGCAACCCCGAGGATCTCGTCCAGGGTCAGGTAGATCATTGGCCGAGTCGTTCGAGGGCTTCCGCGTATCTGGGCAACTCGGCATCCATGACCTGTTGGATCAGAGCATCACGACTTGAGCGCTCGATGTACTCTCGAAGCGCAGCGATGATGACCTCGTGCTGTGAGCGTTGTTCCAACACGGCGGTCCGGGCAAGTGCAGCCGAATCTTCGGCCTGAAGCCTCAGTGTCATAGCCATAATTGAATGATACCAAAAGTGGTATCATGATGACAAAACACTCTACAACAGTTAGTAACTGCTGGTCCAGACCACATTTCTCGCTTCTGGTTGCCCCTCACGCAATTCATTCAGTGGAGTCAGGGACCTACGTTGATAATCATTTGCCGCAAGAAGACGAGAAATGCCAGCCATGTGCCTGATGTCTAATGGCAGTTGCGGGTCGTACATCAGGGGAGAATCGTGGTCAGTAACCGTGCTAATGATTTCAATGTGCTCGCCAGTATCAACAAACTCAAGGATCCGACCTTGCTGCGGCCAGTCGATTAATGATGAAGTTGTGATTTCCCAAAAATTATTGTCATTACGCCGATGCTCGATTGCTGCGTTGAAGTGAACATGCCCAGCAATCCATAGGATCACTTTGGGGTAGTCCAAGAGAAGGTCAACCACCGACTGCCCCAAAATTCGAACACTGCCATCAGTTGAATAATCATTTGTCATTGTTGGTGATGGATGATGGGATGAAATCACAATGAAACGATCTAGATTTGCGTCGAGTTCACTTTTAAGCCAATCGAATTGTTTGCCGTCGAGTGAACCCTGCCAACCACCAAATGGATTAACCGTGTCAAGACAAACCAACCGCAGCTGACTGACATCTTCTGCCCAATAGTTTTTTTCACGATCCGCGGCTCTCGCAAATGACCCTGGGGTGACCAAGTTACGTTGTGAATCTGGAGTGATTCTTCGTAAAGGTGCGTTGAGCTCGGAGATATATTCGGCGGGTCCATGGGCGGCCACCGCTCGCGCGATGGTAGCCGGATCAACGGGTTCACTGAGTCGCGTTATCGCTTGATCACCGATCGCAAATGCTCGCATATCTTCAGTTGGTACGACAGTTCCCTGCAGAAGTGCATCATGGTTTCCATGAACACTAAGTACAGGGTAGGAAAGTCCAGGTGAGTGAACTGGCTCCCGGGCCGAATCAATGAGGCCTGGTATTACGGGGAAGCCGAACATTCGAGTCGGTCGGTCTGCGTCATGCCCCGGTGGAGGTCCATCTGGATGCCAGTAGCGCTCATCCCAGAAATCTGAGTTCGATACACCAACCCAACTGCTGTCGCTACCGCCACTGCCCGGGGTGATAGTCCCGCCGCGAATCAAAGTTTGATACCAATCCAATTCGTTTACCTGGGCATTGTCCGTGACATCACCCGTGATCAATACAGCATCTACTGGTGCCCCAGTCATTGGGCCAACAGAGGTGTGATTCACCGTGTCCACCATTGATGCAGCGACCTGTACCGTGAGGAATTCATTTGGTCGATAGGTGCCAATCTCTTCGAACTCCTCCTTCATCGGCGAATCAGAGTCTGCGTACCGATCGAGAAACTCAATCCGAGCTGGCGATTCGGCGTCACACAGGTGAAGGTCCGTCAAATGCCACAGGCACCCGATCACTTCGCCTTCAGAGACGTTGCCAATATGCGATTCACCGTCGACGAATTCCAGATCGCGCCAACCCAGTAAGTCGCTATTCCCACGTTTGATTCGGCGTGTGTTAGTGAGCGGAGGGTTCATACGGTTCCTTTCATTAGAAGATGATGGTGTTCTCAAGATCAGACCGGACCCCGACAAAGACAGGTTGACCGGGAATAAAGGGTGTTGCGTTAATGCTCAAAAGGTCGGCGTAAACAGTTGTGACTCCATTGAGCGTCAACTTCACTCGGGTGATTGGACCGAGGAATGAACTATCTTCAATTATTGCGTTGGCAGATTCTTGGTGGGTTGCTGAAACCGTGATGTCCTCAGGGCGAATCCCACCATCGGCATGCTCCAATTCTGTTCCTGCGCGACTTCCGGTAAGGATCGCGTCAAGAACGTTCCACAGGCCATCGGTGCGCGAAGTGGCTGGGATTCGATTAATTGTTCCAATGAACTTTGCCACGAATGAATTCTGCGGGTTTTGGTAAAGTTCTCTCGGTGTCGCTATTTGTTCCAGTTGGCCGTTACTCATCACTCCAACCCTGTCGGCGATTGCGAGTGCTTCTTGCTGATCGTGGGTAACGAAAACAGTTGTGACACCCACTTCGCGTTGAAGGTGGCGAATCTCCTCTCGCAGAGACTCGCGAACTTTTGCATCGAGGGCAGAAAGGGGTTCATCAAGAAGGAGAACTCGCGGGGATGTGGCAATTGCCCGAGCCAATGCAACCCGTTGTTTCTGCCCTCCCGACATCTGATGGGGGAACTTGTCTGCTTGATCACCAAGATCAGTGATATGAAGCATCCTGTCAATCGTTGTTCGACGCTGCGTCGCGGAAACCTTTCGTGATTTCAAACCAAATTCAATATTCTGGCGTGCTGTCATATTAGGAAACAGGCTGTAGTCCTGAAAGACCATGCCAAAATTTCGTTTCTCGACGGGCACAGAACCAATGCTTTCGGAGTCAACTTCTATGGTTCCGGCGTCTGCCCTCTCAAAACCAGCAAGGATGCGGAGTGCAGTTGTTTTTCCGCAGCCACTTGGGCCCAACAAACACACCAGCTCACCGGAGTTCACCGTCAGGGAAAAGTCCGTGAGAGCTCGGGACTCACCGAAATATTTCCTGATATTGCGCATTTCTACCAAAGTCATTTATTCCTCCTGGTGTGACTTCTAGAGTCCCGTGGTCTGGACATTAAGACCACGACGTCGCAAAGTTCTAACAACGATGCCTATTGCGAGCGCAGTGAATATCAGAATGATCAGTGCAAGCGCTAAACCTGCCCGGGCTTGGCTTTGTTGAAAGTTGACCATAAAAGTGGGAAGAGTTTCTTTCAGTAGCAATGAAGCGAATGCAAATTCACCGAGCACTAAAGCCGTAGTGAGCGCAGCGGCAGCGACAATGGATGCTTTCATGTTTGGGAGGATCACCCTCAAGATAATGGTGGGGAAAGATGCCCCGGTGCTCCTCGCAGCTTCATAAAGTGTTCGTGCACTTATTGCCTGAAGACCAGCGTCAAGAGCCCTGTACGTGAACGGCATCGCCCACAATGCATAGAAAGGAACCAGAGAGAACACACTCGCGAGAAACCATGGCGCCCCCGTGCGAAAGGTGACTGACACTCCAACCACCAGTGCGATCGGTGGTACTACCCAAGGGAGAAGTGTCAGGGCGGTTAACCACGGCCGCATTCTGGGCGCCTTTATTTCCGTGACAATTGCAAGCGGCAGTAGCAATACTAGAGTCAAAATTATTGTGAAAACGGCGAGGAGCGCCGAAGTCCTCGCGGCAGTCCACATTGCTGGCTCTGTGGATGCTGCAATGATCGGATCAATCGACCAACCCTTTAACCACGTCTCGCCCGTCAGTAGCGCAACGGGAACAGACTGAAAAGCGAAACGAGCCATTGCCAAAAGAGGAACCACGAAAAACAATGCGAGGACGATAAGAAATCCCCATTTGAAAACTTTAGTCATGATCGTGTCCAACGCAGAGTGCGACGCTGTAGGTACGTCAAAAGAAACAAACTGGCCAAAAGTAGCGCAATTACCCAGGTAACTATCGCATAACCTAAATCCTCTTCACCTGAGATCACATTTCCTTGAAGTAAAAACCGGATTTGTAGCGGGACAAGTGCTCCGCCCGGATCAAGGACATACGCGGTCGCGTAGGCGGCAAAGGAATTCACGAAAAGTAGCAACATTCCGCCCAGCGCGGCCGGGGCAAGGATGGGGATACCCACTCGCAACCAGTAACGGGTCGGTGAGGCTCCCATCAAAGCAGCGGCCTCTCGCCACGTCTTTCGAAGTCCATTCAATGCAGGGAGTGACACCAAGAACATGAGGGGGATTTGAAAGTAAAGATAAACGACAACTAAACCCCAAAAACCAGTCGGTGAGATGCCAAAATCATTGATATCGATTCCTAGTTGCCCGAAAAGTTTGGTGAGAAGACCTTGCGTACCGATAGCTGCAATGAATGCGAAAGCGAGTGGAACACCACCAAGTTGTGAAGCTACCGCAGACCAAGAGTCAAGGGTCGAGTGAAGCCAACGTGGTCGATCGAGACTGCGCATGATCGCAGCCAAAGTCAACCCAAGGACCCCACCAATAAGCGCCGTAGTAGCCGCCAGTGCGGTGGAATTCAGGAAACCCTGACGGTAGGAACCTGAAAGAGCATTGCCCAATCCGATTAATGAAAAACCAGATTCACCCGGGCTTAATGCGGAGCCAACTATTGCGACAGTCGGATAGATGAGAAAAAGTCCCATAAAAAGGACAAACGGAATCGCCACATAAAGGCCAATTCGTGTGTCCGAATTCGTCTGGGAAAACAATTGCCGTGACCTCATTCCGCAAAAGAATTGGGGACAGCACTTGCGTGCTGCCCCCAATCATTAGTTTTGTTATACGTCAGCAACCATCGGTCCCCAGTTCTCAGTGAGCTGGGTCTTCATGACTTCGGTCTGCTCGGCTGTGGGGAATGTAATCTTGGCGATGTCTTCAGCTGATGGCAGTTTGGCGAGTTGCTCATCTGAAACCACGCCTGCTTCAATCATTGTGGCGAGACGAGCGGGAATAGCTCCACCTTCAAGGTAGCCAAGTGCACCCTCGTTACCCGTGATGTGTTCCATCCACAGTTGTGCTGCGCAAGGATTTGGGCTGGAAGCTACTGGCATTTGAGCGTAGTAGGCGCCGTAAAGTCCATCGGCTGGAGTAACAATTTCCATCTCAAACCCAACTTCAGCGAGTTGTGCTTGCAGACCTGGGAAGTTGTAAGTCCAGTCCAGTGCGATTGGTACATCACCGGAAAGGAGTGCAGCTTCGGTTACGTCAATAACCTGCAGGTTGCCGCTGGACTTTAGGTCAGCAAAGTACTGGATACCGGGCATGATGTCGTCATAAGAGCCACCGTTTGCAAGGGAAGCAGCAACGACCGCCGCAAATGCAGCGCCGGCCTCGCGTGGGTCACCATTGATAGTAACCATTCCCTTGTATTCTGGTTTCTTAAGATCTGCCCAGGTACGGGGGGCATTTTTTACCAACGTTTTGTTGGAAGCAATGGCCATGATCCCGTAGTAGGAACCGATCCATTCTCCGTTTGCACCCTTGAGATTGTCGGGGATTTCATCCCAGTTTGTCGTCTTGTATGCAGTGATCAGACCTTCATCTTGTGCTTGCTGCACAAATGATGGGCCAATGTCCAGAGCATCTGGCATATCTGGCTGACCGGCAAGAGTTTTGACGGCGGTCAATTCATCAGCTGACGATGCATTGGGGTTAGCCACAGGTGCCTCAATACCGTAGGTCGCCTTGAATGAATCAAGAATTCCCTTGTAGTTGGCCCATGTGTCGGGAAGTGCAATTAGGTTAACTTTGCCCTCAGCTGCAGCGCTGGCTGCAATTTCCTCGACCGTGGTTCCACAAACAGGTGCACCTGTTGCTGCGGCACTTGGGCTTTCCGAAGCTGCTGTTGTGCTGCTGGCTGAAGCTGCGTCTGTGGTCGATTCTTCAGACGAACATGCTGAAAGAATTAGTGCTGCAGAGACCAGAAGCGGAGCTATCAATTTCATTTGTCGCATTGCATTCCTCTCAATTGTGATGTGATGTTTTGTCACGAGAGGAAATCAACAGCATTGGAATGAACACGTGCAGGTCCACCGTAAAACGTTTTGAGTCGCGATAACGAATTACTAATTAACGTGTTATAACAATTAAGTAACAAGTTGCAATATCAAAAATTTCCCGTGTTTCTGCAAAGAATATTGCATTAACAGAACATGAATCGATACTTCTTGCGAACATGGATGGCATTTCGGGCTTTCGATAACAATGTGTTTCCGAAACATCTAACTCAGCATTTCACGGAAGAGACAATCGGTGTCTTCTTCACCTTTCATAGCGAGTGGCCATATATGAGAGCACTTGGGAAAGTACATTGAACCGTCGGTCTTGGAAAGTCGACCGGTCACTGTTGATTTTCCGGAAACGAGTGAACCACCTGGCATCACGATAGTGATGCGGTAGCTACCCTGAAATTGCTTTCCAACGTCAACACCCACCTTGGTGGACTTGGTCTTGCGACCATCGCGATGCCGAAACTGCAATGTTCCTTCGTAAGCGTCATTGCCCGCACTGGCTTTTTTGAGGTTCATCTCGTAACCGATTCGATTTTCTGTGAGAGACAATGTTTTCCACTGCCCACCAAGGTCCGGTGGAGTTGTCTGTATTGGCGCACCATGAGCTGCGCCTGCGGAATTCAGCAAAACGGCGGCGAGCACAGCCGTGAGTGAAATTCGGAACATTGTGACCTCCAAAGGAATATCTTGAGGGAGACATCGAAGGACATAATTGACGACGATAACCTTATGCGGAAACTGATTCCCCCGCAGTGACATTTGCAACTTCGTCGTCAACATCACTTGCTTCACCCTTGCGAGCAGACAAGTGTGAATATCCGATCGCCAGAACAGTAGCGATAATCACCAAGATGCCACCAACAACGTTGTCGACAACACGCTGCTTGCCGAGCTCTCCTACTTGAGTAAGAGTTGTGGCATTGAGGCAGGCCGTTGCCGGCACCATGAAAACGTAGTAGACCCATGCCCACCCGCTCAAACGTGAAAATACTGCGACCATGATGAAGATCAAACCAATAAGGTAAATAAGACCAAGCGAATCCACGTTGCTGACAAGCACAATGACGAATATCGATCCCCCGATAGTGCCGAGCAGGCGCAAGATCGTGGGCTTGAGCGTGGAAGACGTGCCAATCGGTGCCATCACCAAGATCACGGCGATCAAGAAAGCTCCACCGATCATCTTCGGATTGTCGAGTACATAGAACGTCGATGCTGTGACGAGAGTTGTAATCATTACCGTGTACGTCATCGCTTCACGTCTTGAATGCGAGGAGAGCGAAGGCGCTTTGCGTTTACGGATAAAGAACGCAAGGACAAGTGCCGGAAGAAGTCCGCCCACAAGGAAAATCAGCGCCATCCATAACAGGTAGCCATTATCGAGGCGGTCAACCGTGCTGGCACCGTTCCATGCCGGCGGATCGATTAGCGGCCATGCAAGCATCACCGGTACTAGCAGTCCAGATTTTTGCAGACCGAACCGTGACAGACGACCAACTGTCAGACACAGGATGGCCATCAACGCGGCACCTGAAACCGGGGATAGACCCGCGACGATCGAGACCGGTGCGAGTAGCGCAAACACAATCGAGACGATCACGGCAAACCGTGTACCACCGGACAGGACCGCTGCGATCCCAACGATGGCCGGCATCGACGCCCAAGTGGCCGCTCCTTGAACTGACCCCGTGCCAACCCACGTGACCAGAACCATGACGATCGATGGCAGCAGAACCAGTACCACCACCGCAGCTACCAGGGTCAATCGGCGATTTATCGGCATCTTTTTTGACTTTTGCGCGGTTGATGAATCGGGGGCCTTGCTCATGTCGAGATCTGGGGTTGCCATGTGCAGATCGTATGGGGCGCCTAAGTGAATGAGGTGATCCGAAATGTTAAGCACCACGACGTGAGTCTGCATGATCACGCTTGGGGTGAATGCCAACAAAGTCTTGACCGATCCTTAGCAGTTGCGCATCGGTGAGGTCGCTTATGTCACAGCGTACTTCACCAAGAATTTTTGCTGCTACATCGGAGAAATGCTTTTCAGCGTAAGCGGTGAAATGGTGCCCAGCGTTTGCTTTACCGGTCCCATTGGTCAGCAAAACAATTCCATTTGCGTCATGGAGTG
>CAMCYV010000025.1 GCA_945885645.1 Bifidobacterium breve
AACCTTACGACCGAACAGATCACCACAATCGCTTCGTCACTCGCCGGTGGGATCTTCGGGGTCGTGTTTAGTGTTCTTGGTGTTGTATTCAGCCTGCTGACCGTGCTGGTGTTTAGTTTTTACTTCGCAGCAGATAGCCCAAGAATCAAGCGCTTCATTGCCGGTTGGCTGCCCCACAGTCGACAATTAGTTTTTATCAATGTGTGGGATATATCAGTTCAAAAAGCCGGTGGATTCCTGATCTCCAAGCTGGCCCTCGCTTCACTTTCAGCAGCGGCTCATATCGCATTTTTCTATTTGATCGACATCCCGTATTGGCTACCCATGGGAATTTTTGCGGGATTAGTAAGCCAATTCATTCCCACAATCGGAACATACATCGGCGTTGCACTCCCTGCACTGTTTGCGGCGTTTGAGCAACCGATAGATATCTTATGGATCGCCATTTTTGCCACGGTTTACCAACAAATTGAGAACTATGTTTTTACCCCGAGAATCTCTACCGCGACAATGGATATCAATTCCGGTGTTGCCCTTGCATCAGTCTTCGTGGGCGCTGCACTCTTTGGCCCCATCGGAGCGATAATCGGAATCCCATTGGTGGCGATCGTGACCGCCGTCGTTGAGGCTTATGGCCAACGATATGAACTGCACCCCGAGGTTCAAAGACGAACGCTCACACGGCGGATGAGAACACCCGTTGAAATTATTCTTGATCGCAATGATTCAGAGCTAGAACCAGAATCAAAATCCGAGGCGACGTAACTGCTTTGGATCTCGCTGCCAGTCTTTGGCGACTTTCACTCGCAGATCCAAGAATACGGCGGTGCCCAGAAATTTCTCAATTTCAATCCGGGACTCAGTTCCCACTCGCTTGAGCCTTGATCCGCCTTTACCAATCACAATCGCTTTTTGGCTATCGCGCTCGACGAAAAGGTTTGCGTAGATATCTGTCAGTGGGAAATTCTCCGGACGGTCTTCACGCAATGACATATCCTCGATAGTCACGGCTATGGAATGTGGTAACTCATCTTGGACACCTTTGAGTGCTGCTTCACGGATGAGCTCGGCAATGAAAATTTCTTCGGGCTCGTCGGTCACGGTGTCTTCTGGAAAGAACTGTGGACCTGGTGGCATCGCATTCATTAATTCATCAACCACTACATCGACCTGATCATTTGATTTTGCGGACACCGGAATAATCGAGTTCCAATTCAGCCCAACTTCCTCACCCAACTTGGCAACTGCAAGCAACTGCTTCATCAGTTGTTCGGGGTTCACGAGATCTGTTTTAGTGACGAGTGCAAAGTTGATGCTTTTTGATAATTCCGCAATGGATGTAGCAATGAATCGATCACCTGGTCCAATCGTTTCATTCGCTGGAATGCACAATGCCACTGCGTCAACCGTTGAATAGGTGTCTTTGACTTCGTCATTGAGCCTTTGCCCCAGCAGGGTTCGTGGACGGTGAATTCCAGGAGTGTCAACCAGAATCAATTGGCCATCGGGTCTAGTGATGATTGCCCTGATCACCCGGCGGGTCGTTTGTGGACGATCTGAAGTGATAGCGACCTTGCTGCCCATCGCGGCATTGAGGAAAGTGGATTTTCCAGCATTTGGGCGCCCGACTATTGCCGCGAAACCACTCTTGAAATCTGCACTCGTCATCCGGTGACTACATCCGATCTCTGCGTATGTGGTGCCTGTGTTGTGACTGATCGCGAAAGGAGAAGAAGTGCTAGGAGTATCAAGACACATCCCACAACACCAATAACTGATATTGCCTCGCCCAAAATCGTTACTGCCAAGATAGTGGCAACGAGTGGCTCAGCCAAATTCAACGTTCCTATTGTTCCCGCCTGGAGTACGCGCATTCCCCTGCCGAACAACCAATAGGCCGCGGTAGTTCCGATCAACCCCAGCCAAAGGGCCGCGGCAATACCCTCACCGCTCAGAATCCATGAGCCCGTTGTGAGTGCAAATGGCAGCAGAATCAGCGCGCTCAAGGCAAATGAAGCAGCTAATACTGACGTTGAAGGAGCCCCCTCTACTGTGAGCCGCGTACCGATGTTGGTGAAAACCGCATAACTGGCAGCGGCAGTTAGGCCAGCCGCAATTCCACCTATTTCAATATCGCCTTCAGGTGGTCTGCCCACAAGCAAAGTAAGACCAATCACTCCAATGGCAGTTGCGGCCCACCACGCTCGACTGGGTCGGACGCGATTCCACACCCAGCCAAGCAGCCCCGTGCACCAGGGAGCCGCCGAAACGGTGATCAGCGTTCCTACCGCCACCCCTGCGAGTGAGACGCTGAGAAAAAAGAAGAATTGAAACGCGGCAACTCCTAGTCCCATGAGCCAGATGAGTGGCAGCCGGTAAAGGTGGAAAAAAGAAAACCCACGGGTTAACACCACTAGCCCAATAGCACCAAGAATGAGCCGCCAAGCGGCGATAGAGGCTGAACTTGCCTCAGGGATTAATAGTTGACTTGCCGTACCCGAGGTGCCGAAGAGAACAGCGGCTCCCAAGACGGAGAGAACTCCGGTTCGCGAACTAGTCGGAGTCACGAACCAAGTCTGTCTCGTTTATGCCCATATCTTCCAGTGGTTCACTAGGGATTACCCGCACAAAACCAATGCGGTTTCTGCGGTTAGTCCCTATCTCGGCGACTAAATCCCAACCTTGAACAGCAATATGTGACTCTGCGATCGGGACCCGGCCGAGCCTTTTAGCCATGAGGCCCAAAACCGAGTCGACCCCCTCTTCCTCAGAGTCAATATCAATGTCAATCAGGTCTGCGAAGTCATCAATGTTCATCCGTGCCATCACCCGGAATCCGCCATCTTCCAAGACTTCGACTTCCGGCGCTGCCGTATCGTATTCATCAGCGATCTCGCCCACGATCTCTTCAAGTATGTCTTCAATCGTGACAATACCCGCAGTACCACCGTACTCATCAACAACAATTGCCATGTGAACACGAGCCGCTTGCATGTCGCGCAATAAATCGTCAGCTTGCTTACTGTCCGGCACAAAATAGGGAGGTCGCATGAGGTCTTCAACTTTTTCCGTGTGCTCTGCATCACGGTATTCAAAAACTCTTTTAACGATGTCCTTCAGATAGATCACTCCGACAATGTCGTCAGCATTCTCACCAATGACAGGAATTCTTGAGAACCAAGAGCGTAGTCCGAGCGAGAGGGCCGAGCGGAGTGACTTACTGCGTTCGATAAATACCATTTCGGTTCGAGGAACCATAACTTCACGTGCAAATGTGTCACTGAGTTCAAAGACCGAGTGAATCATCGCGCGTTCGTCGTCTTCGATTAACGAGTCGCTTGACGCCATGTCAACCAGATCACGCAAATCCGCTTGGGAGTCGAAGGGGCCCTGACGAAATCCCTTACCTGGTGTGAGCGCATTTCCCAGGTGGATCAGAAGCGTTGCGATCGGGCCAAGAACAGCAGCGAGGAATCGTGCTGATCCTGCACTCGCTAGCGCGATCTTTTCTGAATGAATTCGGCCAAGAGTTCGAGGCGCCACCCCCAGCCCAATGTAAGAAATCAAAATCAAAATTGCTGCAGTGATTGCGAAAGCCCCGAGTAATGGTAGTTGGCCTTGGTCGGTCAACCAGTTCACACCGTGATAACTCACCAGAACAAAGGCCGTGATACTGGCGATTGTTGACACAAACAAAAGCACGTTGACATAGCGCGGACGGTCTTCAATGACGCTGAGAAGTCGAACAGATGCCTTACTCTGATCTAAATCCTCAACTCGCGAACGTGAAATGCGACTGATCGCGGTCTCTGAACTAATCAAAAGCCCGGCTATCACGAGTAAAACGATTGACACTGAAACAATTACGATCATTGATTGTGCCAATCATTGAGCAACGTGTCGGTCAACGTAAACATAAACCTATGTTCCTCTTCTTCTTGGTGATCTAGACCAAGTAAATGTAAAATACCGTGAGTAACTAAGTATTCACACTCCTGTTGCAAGGTTCGACCAGATTCAATCATTTGAGGTGGCAAATATTCGGGGCAAATAACTATGTCCCCAAGGAAACCACTCTCGCTGACAAGTCCCTCGGCCGGTAACGTGATTTCGTCGATAGGAAATGACAACACGTCGGTCGGACCGGGCTCCTGCATCCAGTCTTCATGCAAAGTGGTCATTCGTTCAACGTCAATAAAGGTAATGCTCATGCGGGTATCCGGGTGAATCCGCATGTATGTCAAATGATGTGCCGCAAGGTGACCGATAACTGCGAGGTCGATCGCAGCTCCGGTTTCATTATCAATTTCAATGCATGTGCTGGTCAAGAATCGGCGCTCACGGGTTTGATCGATCTCCTGAAGTCTTGCTCAGCTGTACCTCGTCATAGCGCTCGTAAGCAGCCACGATCTCCCCTACTAGGCGGTGGCGAACAACGTCACTCGTAGTGAGCCGACAAAATGCAACATCCTCGACGTTTTCCAAAATTTCGGAGACAACCCTCAACCCGCTGATAGTTCCCGAAGGCAGGTCCACCTGAGTAACGTCACCGGTCACCACCATGGTCGAACCGAAACCTAACCGGGTCAGGAACATTTTCATTTGTGCAGCCGAAGTGTTTTGTGCTTCGTCGAGAATAATGAAAGCATCATTGAGCGTTCTTCCCCGCATGTAGGCCAGCGGTGCGACTTCAATTGTTCCACTTGTGATCAGTCGAGGAATTGAATCCGGGTCAATCATGTCGTGCAAAGCATCATAGAGAGGCCGCAAGTAGGGATCAATTTTCTCCGACAAAGTTCCCGGAAGGAACCCAAGTTTTTCGCCAGCTTCAACGGCAGGTCGGGTTAGTACAATTCTGGTGACCTGCTTCGCCTGTAGAGCCTGCACTGCTTTTGCTACAGCCAGGTAGGTCTTTCCGGTCCCTGCAGGTCCAATTCCAAAAACGACCGTGTTGTTATCAATCGCCTCTACATAGTTTTTTTGATTCAGAGTCTTAGGTCTAATTGTTTTGCCACGACTGCTCAGAATATTGGCGGTCATTAGCTCACTCGGCCGAGTTCCCGACTTCATGAGTGAGATCGATCGATGAACCGAATCCGCGTTCAGGCTTTGGCCGGTGCGGATCATGGCGAGCATTTCACCCACCAGCGTGTCAATAGTGTCAACTGACTTGTCTTCGCCCTCGAGCGTGATTTGGTTACCGCGCACCAAAATATCGACGTCAGGGAAGGCTCCTTCAATTAATCGAAGGTATTCATCGGATGCACCTAATAGAGCCACCATTGGTTGTGAAGCGGGTACTTCAACTACTGTTCGGCTCATCCGGGTGGCCACCCCAGATTGCGTCCACCAATGACATGCGCGTGTGCGTGAAAAACACTTTGGCCAGCTTCCGGCCCAGTATTAAACACGGTTCGGTAATCGGTTAAGCCCGCTTCCGCGGCCACCTTTTGGGTTGCAGCCAAGACAGCGGCTGCCTGTGCGGGATTGTCTTGGGCCAAGGCTGCAGCATTTTCATGGTGCTCCGTAGGGATCACCAAAATGTGGGTGGGTGCCTGTGGATTGAGGTCCGTGAAAGCGACCACTTCAGGGGTGCGCAGCACAATATTGGCGGGGATATCCCCGGAAACTATCGAACAAAAGATGCAGTCAGGCATTGGTTAATCCTTGCACGCTGCCTCCGCTTTCGCTATCCCACTCCCCAGACGTGGAAAAAAGGTATGCCGCACCAACGACTCCGGCAGTTTCTGAGCGAAAAACACTGGTACCCAGTCGCAGAGAAACTGCGTTGGCGAAGAGCTTATGCTCGTGAGGGCTCACTCCACCTTCAGGCCCAACGATGAGTAACACAGCACCTGAATAAATCTTTGGTGAATAAGGAGTTCCTGATTCACTCAACACAACCACATGGTCGTAGTCGGAGAATCTTTGAGCCAGCGCCTGGGATGTCATTGGTGCGTGGATCACGGGCATCCATGATCTGCGGGATTGCTCGGTCGCAGCACGGGTCACGTTTCCCCATTTCACCAACTGCTTTTCCGACTTTTCTTTATTCCACTTGACCACACTGTGATCGGCTATCCATGGAATAAGCCCGGTGACACCAACTTGGGTCAACATGTCCAACGAGTTTTCAAGGCGGTCACCCTTGATAAGTGCCTGAGCTACATCTATGCGAAGCGCTGGTAACGGATCCAGCATCACACTCCCAACCTCGAAGAGCCCCTCAAGGTTGACCGTCCCACTCATTCTTTTCCCGCAGCCATCAACGAGTTCAATCAATTCACTGGATTCAATTCGCATCACCCGAATGTGATGATCAACCGATTTAGGCAGGGTCAATAGTGACCCAACGCCCGAGTCACTCAAGAGTTCGGGTTCAACGAGGAAAACGGATGCGCTCACTTGTTGGTGAACGCCTCTTTGAGTCGCGAGAATACGCCCGTTCCGTCAGCGCGGGTCACAACTTCATTCGGTTTCTCATCGCGCATTTGTGCGAGTTGTTTGAGGAGGTCCTGCTGTTCGGACGTGAGCTTGCGTGGAGTTTCAACGTTGACGTGCACAAATAGATCTCCACGCGTATTGCTTCGAAGCCGCGATGCTCCTCTGTTCTTAACGGTGACGATCGCGCCGGACTGTGTACCGGCTGGGACTGTTATATCTTCCGGTCCATCGAGGGTTTCAATGTTTATTGAGGTACCTAAGGCAGCCGCTGTCATCGCAATAGTGATCACGCAGTGGAGCTGATCACCCTGCCGCTCAAAAAGCTCATGCCCGCGAACAACGATTTCAATGTAGAGATCACCCGCTGGTCCCCCGTTAGGACCCGCCTCACCCTGGCTCTGCAGTTGAATCCTCGTTCCCGTATCAACACCTGCCGGTATCGCAATTGTGAGATTCCGACGATGACGAACCCGTCCTTGTCCAGAGCATTCGATACAGGGGTGTGGGATGGTCGTTCCATGTCCCTGACAGGCAGAGCATGGGCGCGATGTCATGACCTGTCCCAAGAAGCTTTGCTGCACAGATTGAATTTCCCCGTGACCTTTACATATGATGCAGGTAACGGCTGCTGTCCCAGCGGATAAGCCCGACCCAGTGCATTTTTCGCAGGCAATAGCGGTGTCAACCGCAATTTCTTTTTCCTGCCCAAAAACGGCTGCGGGCAAATCAATCGTGATGCTGATCAGTGCATCTTGACCACGGCGAGCACGCCCACGTGGTCCACGGCTTTGGCCACGACCGCCGAAAAATGCGCCCATAACGTCGCTGAAATCGAAGCCTCCCGAGAAACCTCCGCCACCGCGGTTACTCAAGGGATCTCCACCCAAGTCATACATTTGACGCTTTTCGGGATCGCTCAAAACTTCGTAGGCCGCTGTGACCATCTTGAATCTCTCTTGATGCTCCAGATCAGGGTTAACATCAGGATGAAGCTCGCGCGCCAGTCGACGATAGGCCTTCTTAATCTCCTCGGGGGTGGCCGTTCGGCTCACTTCGAGGAGTTCGTAGTAATCAGTTGCAGCGGTACTCATTTAGCTCACTTAAGTTCGTTGTCGGAAAGGAATCGGCTCACATACTGGGCTACTGCTTGCACTGTGCTCATCGAGTTGGCGTAATCCATATTGGTTGGACCAATCACACCAAGGGATGCCACCGGTCTACTTTCTTGTGCATAGTGCGAACTTACGATGGAAGTTGAGCTCAGGCCCTCGACCTCATTTTCGTGACCAATGCGTACGGAGAGTTTAGTTTCTGTACCGACCTCACCCAGTAGCCGCAACAGCACTACTTGCTCTTCGAGTGCTTCAAGGACCGGCTGAATGGTCATCGGAAAATCTTCGTTGTAACGGGCCAAATTAGAAGCCCCTCCCAACACGACGCGCTCATCAAGTTTTTCCATTACCGTTTCCAAAATTGCCGCGATGACTGCATGTACCAGCGGACGACTCTCCGCTGCGAAAGTCTGCTCAAGATCCTCAACTCGTTGGGGAACAGATGAAAACGGTTGGTCAGCAATTGCTACCGAGAGCCGCTCCCTCAGGTCAGCCAACAAAATTTCGTCGATGGAAACCGCGCACTCAACAATGCGTTGCTCGACCCGGCCACTGTCAACAATCAAAATGATCATGAGCCGGTGCTCATTGAGGGGGATCAGTTCGATCCTGCGCACCTGGCTGCGCGAAAGTGAAGGGTATTGAACAATCGCGACCTGTTTGGTGAGTTGGGCCAGAAGCCGAACCGTTCGCGACATAATGTCGTCAAGGTCAACCGCGTCAAAGAGAAAGCGGTCAATGCCCCTACGTTCCGCGGCACTGAGCGGCTTTATTTGAGCTATTTGGTCAACAAACATGCGGTAACCAAGGTCGGTGGGAATGCGACCGGCCGAGGTGTGCGGAGCCGTGATGTAACCCTCCTCCTCCAACGCTGCCATGTCATTACGGATCGTTGCCGGGGAAACTCCCAGTTGATGGCGGTCCACGAGGGCCTTTGAACCAACGGGTTCATGCGTAGCCACGTAATCGGAGACAATTGCTTGGAGCACAGCGAGTCGGCGTTCCTCGAGCATGTGCACCTCCAACAGTTAGTTAAATCACCGACGAAGTGCCCTCTTCCCTAATAGGGGCCGGGTGGAAGTTAGCACTCTGGCAACTGGAGTGCCAGTCTACGCCCGATTCGCGGATCCGTCAGCCCAGGAGTTCACGAATCACGCGATCCGCGAGCAAACGTTCGGAATCTGTGACGCGCACCACCCCATTGGCGAATTCAACGGGGTCGATCACCCCCTGGAGGGCGAACTCCCGAGCGCGCTCGAGTTCCTGGGGGTCGAGTTCAACAACCGGCAGCCCCGCCCGAGTCCGCAAGGCCAACATCACCCTTTCCACATGAATCTGCTCCGGGGTGAGTTCTTCCGTATCAACGTGCAGGGCATCGCCATTTTCCATGGCTTTCGCATAGGTTGCCGGGTGCTTGTGGTTCACCCAACGTCGTCCATCGACATGGCTGTGTGCCCCAGGACCAGCCCCCCACCAGTTTGCACTACTCCAGTACGCCTGGTTGTGCGAGCTTTGACCACCGGATTTGGCCCAATTGGATACCTCGTACCAATTGAAACCAGCCGAGTGCAGCATCGTGTCAATTATGTTGTGGCGATCGGCACACTCGTCGTCATCGGGTGGTGGCAACACCCCTTGATTAACCGCACGCGCCATTGCAGTTCCCGGTTCAACTATGAGCGAGTACGCGGCAACGTGATCAACTCCTGCGTCAATGCACACGTTCACCGAGTCACGAACGTCTGAATCAGTTTCGCCAGGAGTCCCATAAATCAAATCCAGATTCACATGCTCAAAGCCAGCTTCACGCGCCCATAGAGCTGCCTGTTTGCTAGCGCCCGCGGTATGAGTGCGTTGAAGAGTTGCCAGTACTGCGGGGGAAACGCTCTGCATACCAAATGAAATGCGATTGAATCCACCTTCACGTAAATCCGACAGCATTTGCTGGTCAACCGAATCGGGATTCGCCTCAGTTGTGATTTCAACTTCTGGACTCATCGGAAAATTGTTTTCGATGCCCCGAAGAATCTGCGTTAAAGAATCAGCACCGATTAATGTGGGTGTTCCCCCGCCAATGAATACCGTTGAGACGAGGGGCGCATCAAGTGTGCGTGATGCAAGTTCGAGTTCACGGATCAACAGTTTGTGGAAACTCTCTTGCGAAACACCGCCACCTAGTTGTTGAGCCGTGTACGTATTGAAATCGCAATAACCACAAATGCTCGCACAAAAAGGAATGTGAATGTAGAGCGAAAACGGTGTTTGGTTCTGGTGGGTCATTTCTTGGATGATGTGTCTGACGTTGATAGAACGGCAATAAAGGCTTCCTGGGGGACTTCGACACTTCCCACCATCTTCATGCGCTTCTTTCCCTCTTTTTGCTTTTCAAGAAGCTTACGTTTACGGGAAATATCTCCGCCGTAACACTTGGCCAAAACGTCTTTGCGAACTGCCCGGACTGTCTCACGGGTAATAATCCGGGCACCAATTGCCGCTTGGATCGGCACTTCATATTGCTGGCGAGGAATAAGCTCTTTTAATTTTTGCACAATAAGGACGCCGTAAGCCTGTGACTTATCACGGTGCACGACTGCACTAAAAGCATCAACTGCTTCACCATGCAACAGGATGTCCACTTTCACCAGGTCTGCTTCTTGCTCACCTGTTGGTTCGTAGTCGAGGGATGCGTAACCGCGGGTGCGTGATTTCAATTGATCAAAGAAGTCAAAAACAATTTCGGCAAGCGGGAGGGTGTAACGCAGTTCAACCCGGTCCTCGGAGAGGTAGTCCATACCAAGCAGCACGCCTCGGCGCTGCTGACAAAGTTCCATCACTGCGCCAACAAACTCACTGGGCAAAAGAACTGTCGCTCGAACGACAGGTTCAAAGATCTTTGAAAGCTTAGTGTTGGGGAACTCACTAGGGTTGGTGACGGTAATTTCTTTACCGGCATCAGTGATCACCCGGTAAACGACGTTAGGCGCGGTGGAGATCAACTCAAGATTGAACTCACGCTCCAACCGCTCCCGCACAATTTCCAAGTGAAGCAACCCAAGAAAACCGCAACGAAAACCAAAACCAAGGGCGAGCGAAGTTTCAGGTTCGTAAGTCAATGCAGCGTCGTTGAGTTTTAGTTTGTCGAGGGCATCACGAAGTTCGGGGTAGTCTGAGCCATCAAGTGGATACAGTCCGGAGAACACCATGGGGAGCGGATCGCGGTAACCACCCAATGACTCGGTAGCGCCTCGCAGAGCCGTGGTAACGGTGTCACCCACTCGTGACTGACGCACGTCTTTCACCCCTGTGATCAGGTACCCGACCTCGCCAACACCAAGTCCCTCCGAGGGAATCGGCTCGGGTGAAATCACTCCTACTTCCAGGAGCTCATGGGTGGTCCCCAGCGACATCATTTCAATCTTGTCTCGTGTCCCGATTCGACCGTCAACAACTCGAACGTAAGTGACCACCCCGCGATAGGTGTCATAAACAGAATCGAAGATCAAAGCCCGCGCAGGTGCTGATGCATCACCTTTGGGTGGTGGAACTTTCTCGATGATTCGCTCAAGGAGTTCAGAAACCCCCACGCCTGTCTTGGCGGAAACTTTGAGCACGTCAGCGGGATCACACCCAATGATGTGAGCGAGCTCGGCCGCATATTTTTCTGGCTGGGCTGCGGGCAGGTCAATTTTGTTGAGAACCGGGATGATCTCCATGTCGTTTTCCATGGCCAGATAGAGGTTCGCCAGAGTCTGGGCCTCAATACCTTGAGCCGCGTCAACCAGAAGGACCGCTCCCTCACATGCCGCCAAGGAACGGGAGACCTCATAAGTAAAGTCAACGTGACCTGGGGTGTCGATCAGATTCAAGATGTATTCGGTGCCGTCCGGTGCTTGATATGGCAGTCGAACGGCCTGGGATTTGATCGTGATCCCGCGCTCACGCTCAATATCCATCCGGTCTAGGTATTGCGCCCTCATGGATCGGGCGTCCACCAGCCCCGTGTGCTGGAGCATCCGGTCAGCGAGTGTGGATTTTCCGTGGTCAATGTGGGCAATAATGCAGAAATTGCGCACCAAAGCTGGATCAGTGGATCCTGGGCGCGGACTACTCACGTTTTTTCCTCACATAAAGATTCAGGGGCGGTACTCAAGGGCAGTATGCAGTATTTAGGGGTAGTGCCCGATGTCCCCTAGCCTAGGGGTACTCTTTGACGGCTGTACATACGAGACCTCCCGAACAAGACCACTCCACCAAAAAGAACTGAGAGCAAAGAACCACTATGGCAAATATTAAGTCGCAGAAGAAGCGTATTCTCACGAACGAGAAGTCACGCCTTCGCAACAAGTCCGTCAAGTCTTCCCTGCGCTCTGCCGTGCGCAAGTTCCGCGAGGCGCTAGCAACCGGTGACAAGGACGCAACGGTGAGCGCTGCTCGCGCTGCCAACCGCGAACTCGACATTGCAGTTCGCAAGGGTGTCATTCACCAAAATCAGGCCGCTAACCGCAAGAGTTCGATCTCCAAGCAAACAGCTGCTCTGTAAATCTTCACACTAACTTTTTGTGACCCGCGCTCAATGAGTGCGGGTCACAAGTTTTTCTAGCTCGAATAGTTTCTGCTCTGGATCCAAAGCCGAACCAATTGCGATCCCGCCCTTCATGGCTGGGTCAGCGTCTGCGAGCGCGACGACTATGGCCGCCAACTTACGTTGATCTCCACTCCAACGAGACCACTGTTTGCGCAGGGTCTTCACTTTCCATGGTGGCACGCCCGCTTCACGAGCAACGTCATTCTCACTCGCACCTGCCACAGACCCCCCTACCAAGATCATCGAGCGCAATCCATTAGCCAGAGCGGTAATCGTGGTGACCCCGACGCGCCCCGGATCAGATTCCAATGTGCTCTGCCGTAACAACTTAATTGCTTCAGCTGTCTTTTTATCCCAGAGCGCATCGGAGATCGCATAACCACTTATGGGGGCCGTCCCCTCAAAAAATGCCCGTACATGAGTTGCATCGATCGGGTCAGGCTCTACATCACTGCACAATTGACCAATTGCATTCGTCAACGCTGACAAGTCTTGCCCGAATGACTCAACCAGGAGGTTCAGTGCATCGGGTGTCATCTTGCGCTTTCGCCGAGTAACTTCTTTGGTCAGGAAAGCGGTCGTGTCTGGCCCGCGTTTGATTTCTTTGCAGTCAATTTTCTCACCACCAGCCTTTATCGCCGCGTCAATGAGTGGCTTTCGTTTCACTCCACCAGGGTGGGTGAGCAGTAGCCACACATTTTCCGGTAGATCCGCCATGACTGCCTTAAGCGAATCAACCCCGTCGTCATTGAGATCATCGATTCCTTCAATAATCACCAGGACGTCTTCCCCGAAAAGTGTTGGTGCACACGCCTGGGCAATATTTGCCGAGACGTCCTCATGTGCAGCGTCAACAATGATTCGAGTGATATCAGGGACCTCTTGGGTGACCGATGCCGTTATGTTCACTTTGACCCGATCTACGAGCACGGTTTCACTTCCGACCGCGATGGTGATCCGATTAGGCACACCCAAGCATTACACAAG
>CAMCYV010000026.1 GCA_945885645.1 Bifidobacterium breve
TCATGTGCAGCGTCAACAATGATTCGAGTGATATCAGGGACCTCTTGGGTGACCGATGCCGTTATGTTCACTTTGACCCGATCTACGAGCACGGTTTCACTTCCGACCGCGATGGTGATCCGATTAGGCACACCCAAGCATTACACAAGCACCTCATCTTTGCGTGACAGCGCTCCAGACTCCTTCGGGAGATAGTGAAAGTGATACTGCGCCGTCTAGGTCGGTCCGATAAATCTCCGAACCACCCCAAGCGTCTAAGGCTTCGGGAGCTGGGTGGCCGTAATCATTGTCTTGGCCAACACTGATCAAGGCAATCTCGGCATTTGCCCAAGTGGCAAACCCGGCATCAAGGTTTGCTGAGCCGTGGTGGGGGACCTTGACCACGTCCACGTCTACTGAAGTTAATGCGCGCATAATCTCGGCCTGTGCTTCGCGCTCAACATCACCGGTCAGCAGAATGCCGCGTCCTTGAATAGTCACGAGTACAACGACGCTGGCGTTATTTGGCATGGATCCCTCCTGGATGAATCGAGCCGGCCACAGGACTTTTACCGCCAGATCCCCCAGCGAATACTCCCGGCCTGCGCTAACCTCGGATTGCGGTATCTCAACCGGAATCTCGCGCAAAACGTAATCGAATTGCTCAGCGGGCTCGTGGTAGCCCGTGGCAATAATTCGTTGGACATTTCGCCCTCTCAACGCTCCCGCTATTCCTCCAATATGGTCACGGTGGAAATGAGTGAGCACGATCGCTGAAATTTCAGTGACCCCCAAATCCTTGAGACAGTTGTCGATGGCAATATCTTCACCACCAACATCAAAAACCATGACACTGCCATTTCGATCCCGCACAACAAGTCCGTCTCCTTGGCCAACATCACACATCACTATCGACCAGGAATCACCCGGCCAGTTATTCCATGGAGCTAAATGGGTTCCTTGGACTAACATGAAAAGCAACAGTGCGACTCCTCCACAAACCGCTATCAATGGCTGCGAGAAATACCATGCCAGTGTCACAATTCCGGCAACGAGCATCAGGGCCACAATTACTGCTAGCCCACTCAAGGCCGGCCAACCTGAGAAGAAATCTGCTAGCCCTGCGATCCACATGGCCGGCCAGGAACTCACAAGCGCCAAACCATGTGCAAGCTCAGGGCTCACCAACGAAATCATTGAACTCAGCAATCCACCAACCGTTATGAACACCACCATGGGCATTGCCAAAATATTTGCTGGAACCGAACCAAGCCCAATCGGTGTTCCCATAGCGATGAGAACGGGCAGGGTCGCAATTTGCGCTGAAATTGTCAACCCGGCAGCGACGAGAATTACCGGTGGAGTTCGCATCAGATATGGAGCGCGTTGCGCGTACTCCATCAGGATCGGGGTTAGTACAACAATTCCGGCTGTGGCACATACCGATAGCGCGAATCCCCAGGAGATTCCCAAACTTGGGTCAAAAATCAACAGGATTATGACAGCGGTCGACAAGATAGAGGGCCCAGCGGTTCGACCGCCAACAAGAAATGCAATCACCACAATTGCCCCCATGGTCGCGGCTCGAACAACGCTGGGTTGCGGTTGTACCAAAATCACATAAAAACCTAGAGCGCCGAGGGAAAGCACAACGCGGCCAATAAGTTTCACCCCAGCCAGCATGCTGACCAAAATCACCATGGCCAAAACGATGGCCACATTTCCACCGGAAACCGCTGTTAAATGCGCCAGACCACTCAGGCGCATCTGGTCACGGAGTTCAGCCGGCAATGCTGATTCGTCACCGATTGCCAACCCTGCAACAAGTGCCCCGCCCCGTTCATCGACGCCATTCAGTGCACGAGTCAAACCTCCGCGCATGGACTGGGCGAGTGAATCAACAAAGCCTGGACCACCAGTGACTTCAATCCCATTGACCGAGCTCACTCCCGCTGCGAAATTTCCGTACCGAAAAGACTGTCCCAGTTTTCCGGTAACAACAACCGATGATCCCGGTGGTGGTGCAACTACCTCGGCCGCTAATTCGACCGTAACCGGAACCTTTATTGAATAAGTCACTTCTCCAACGGTGATCGTGTCAGTCGCCAGTGTGACAACTTGAATCTCCGGAGACTTCCACACTGCGGCTGTTGGTGTAGCCCGAGTTTGTGCTTGCGTACTGATCACGCCACTGATCTGAGCGATCGGTTTTTGGTTGATCCACCCAGATAAAGGCTGACTGGTTTGGGCGCTGATCTGAAGGACGGTGACACCACAGCCAAGTAAGACAAAGAGCAGGAAGATCCCACGAATCCAAAACACTTGGGAGCCGAACTCAGCGGGGCGCCACAACCAAAAATAGGCAACCGCCGCTCCCAGAATGATGCACCCCGCAATAACAAGTACGAGGGCACTTTGTGCATGTGCGTTTCGAATAACTGGATCCGGATTCTTGCCAGTCAGAATGTACGTCGCTACAACACCCAGCCACAAGCCAATAGCAGGGGAAACTAGACGCAGATCCATGGGATTACGCCTTTAGAGTGTGGCAATATCGCGGACACTACCCATGATTGAGTCACCAATTCCGGAGACTTCTCCGAGCCCATCAATTGAAGTGAACGGGCCATTTGCCTCTCGGTAACTCACGATCCGCGCGGCAATAACAGGTCCAACACCGGGCAGGTCTTCTAGTTCGTTCACCGAGGCGCTGTTGATGCTGATTCCACCGCTCGTACCTCCGGAGGAATTCTCACCCACAAGTATCTGTTCACCGTCAACAACCGCACGGGCTAAATTCACTGAATTCGCTGCGCTTTTTTTGCTTACCCCACCAGCAGCTTCAATGGCGTCAGCGATGCGAGCGCCCGCTGAGAGCTGGTACAGCCCCGGGTTCTTAACATAGCCAGCAACATGGACGACGACTTTCATTGCTGAGTTTTCCGAATCTAAGACAAGTTCAGATTCTGCCCCCGAAACCACTGGCTGGACCTGCGACGGTCGACCGATAAACCACAAGCCAAGAACCACAATGATTATTGCTCCAACAATGAAAAACAGCGGACGGATACTTCGCCGTTCCCAGTTGCCAACTCGAAAACGTGGCTTGGCTTTTGTCTGTGTCGACTTCCCCGTTGACTCAGGTACTTCAACTGAAACTCGAGTGCCTCGGCGTTTGGCGGTCGAAGCCACGAAATCTCTCTGAGATGGCGCTACTTTCCAGTCTTCCAGCGCGCGCTTGAGACGATCTGAGGCTTTTGTGCTCGTGGTTTTTCGAATTCCCAACATAGACACAAAATAGGGTGACCCACGTGAAATGAAAATACCGGATTTTCAACCTGTGGATCAAGGAATATGAGAAGTCTGCTTTGCCACTATGACTCCGACTAAACCGGGACCGGCATGAACTCCAAGTACTGGACTCACCTCACTGATTAGCAATTCGCTTCCGGGTAACTCCTGTGCAATTTTAAGCGCGCACTGATCAACCAGGCTTCGTTCGCCAAAATACTGAAGTCCAATAAGCGCGGGTTCATAGTCACGTGCACAACTCATTGCTAGGCGAACCAGTTCGGTCAGCGCTTTGGCCTGCGTGCGAACTTTTTCCTTCAACACCACCTCACCGTCAAGAATTGTCATGATCGGTTTGACCGATAGCGCAGTTCCCAGGAGCGCACTGGTTGCGCTGATGCGTCCACCACGCTTTAAGTATTCCAAACTATCGACATAGAAAAATACTTTCGAGGATGCGATCCCCTTTTCGACGACCTCGAGTACCTGAGCAACACTCGCACCGCTTTGTGCTGCTCGCGCGGCATTGACAACCGGAAAACCCAGTCCCAAACCAATACTCAGGGAGTCACACACGCTGACCGAAATAGGGCTTGTGCGAGCCGCCACAATCGCAGAATCAAAAGTTCCCGAGAGTTTGGAAGACAAAGTAACCACCACTGCATGTTCATAGCCCTCACTCGATAACGATTCGAACTCTTTGGTGAATGCTTCCGGTGTAGAACGCGAGGTCGATACTTTCACTCCATCACGAACCGCTTGAGCAATATCAATTGAATCACCCTCAGGCAGTACAACGCCGTCCACAATCACGTCAACAGGAACGACTCGAATCCCCAGTTGGGCAGCAAGTTCCGTAGGTATCCCAGAACTGTTGTCGGTAACCAGCGCCACCCGTCCCATGCCAGCGCTTCCGACTATTTGAGAACAATATTGACGAGTTTGGGGGCTCGGACAACCACCATGCGAATTTCTTGGCCCTTTAGGGCATCAATAATTTCCGTTGATGCCATCGCCAATGCTTCCAATTCCCCTTGAGAAATATCGGGACTCACTTGAAGTTTGTCTCTGATCTTCCCAGCGATTTGGACCACACAGGTAACCGAGTCTTCAACCAGCAGGGATGGATCAACGGTTGGCCAAGCGGCTCGGGCGACCGTGGGCTCGTGTCCCAGCAGCATCCACATCTCTTCCGCCGTGTAAGGGCACACGACGGAAAGCATGATGGCAACAGTTTCAACCGCCTCGCGCACAGCAGGGTCCGCCGGTCCACACCCGGTGTCAATTGCTTTACGGGTTGCGTTGACCAGCTCCATTACCCGTGCAACCAAGACGTTAAAGCGCAATGACTCAACGTTGAGTTCACCGTCACGGATTGCTTTATGGGTTGCTTTACGCAGTTGTTGGTCACCTTGGGCTGGGTCAACACCGACAGCACTTGTTACATCACCGGCAAGACGCCAGGCTCGTGCGAGGAACTTCCTAGAACCCGATGGTGATACTTCAGCCCAGTCGATATCGTCTTCTGGCGGCCCAGCAAAAACCATGGAAAGTCGAATTGCATCAACTCCGTTGACTTCGAGTTCCTCGGTTAACCGCACCAAGTTGCCACGCGACTTACTCATTGCGCTGCCATCCTTGAGCACCATTCCTTGATTCAGTAAACGAGTGAAGGGTTCCACAAAATCAACAAGACCCATGTCGTGGGCAACCTTGACCCAGAATCGCGCGTACAGCAGGTGCAGGATGGCGTGGGTTACTCCACCGACATATTGATCAACGGGTAACCACTCGGCAACCTTTTTAGGATCAAATGCGGCTTCAGAGTTCTGTGAGTCTGCGTAACGAAGGAAGTACCAGGACGAGTCAACGAATGTGTCCATGGTGTCTGTGTCTCGCAGTGCCGGTCCACCACAATTTGGACAGGCAACGTTTACCCAATCGTGTGCGGTTGCAAGTGGTGAAACACCCTTCGGGCTGAGGTCAAGCCCTTCGGTGCTGGGAAGTTCAACGGGTAATTGATCTTCGGGGACAGCGACCTCACCGCATTTTTCGCAATGAATAATCGGGATCGGGGTGCCCCAGTAGCGCTGACGAGAGATAAGCCAGTCGCGTAGCCGGTAATTCGTCGCAGCCGATCCAGTGCCCCGCTCTTCTAACACTTCAATCATGCGCGGAATCGCTTCAGCTTTGGTAAGTCCGTCGAGGGGTCCTGAATTAATCAAAACCCCATTGTCCGTTGTCGCGATTCCCGTTTCGCGCGGATCTTCGTCACTGTCGACAACAACGGTTACCGGCAATTTAAATGCGCGGGCGAAGTCAAGGTCACGTTGGTCATGTGCTGGAACCGCCATGATGGCGCCGGTGCCGTAATCAGCGAGCACGTAGTCGGCAGCGTAGACCGGGATTTTTTCACCATTGACAGGATTAATTGCATATCGCTTCAGGAAAACACCAGTTTTTTCGCGACCGGATTCCAGCCGATCCATTTCCGATGATGCTTTCACTTTGTCCAAATAGGTGGTGAACTCCGCTTCGGCCGGCGTTCCCGAAGCTAGTTCAGCGGCAAGATCCGAGTCAGCGGCAACCACGAAAAATGTTGCACCGAAAAGCGTGTCTGGGCGAGTCGTGTAAACACTGACGGGTTCTTCACGACCTTCAATCACAAACTGAACGTGCGCACCTTGTGAACGGCCAATCCAGTTGCGCTGCATGAGCAGCACTTTCTCCGGCCACTTACCTTCAAGTTGATCCATGTCTTCCAGTAGGCGATCCGCGTAGTCCGTGATGCGCAAATACCACTGGGCCAGTTTTTTCTTAGTGACCTGTGAATCACATCGCTCACATAGACCTGCTACGACCTGTTCGTTAGCGAGCACCGTTTGGCATTGCGTGCACCAGTTGACCGCACTGTATTTGCGGTAGGCCAGGCCCCGCTTGAACATCTCTAAAAAGAACCATTGATTCCAGCGATAATAGGTGGGGTCGCACGTGTAAAGAACGCGATCCCAATCAAATGAACACGCATAATTTCGCATCGACGCTTTTTGTTGTTCAATGTTCGCATACGTCCACGTGCCTGGATCAACATTGTTTTTGATCGCGGCATTTTCTGCAGGAAGCCCGAACGCATCCCAACCAATTGGGTGTAAAACATTGAAACCCTTGAGCACCCAGTAGCGGGCAATCACGTCGCCGATTGCATAAGCCTCCGCATGTCCCATATGCAAATCACCGGAGGGGTAGGGGAACATGTCACACACGTATTTCTTAGGGCGGGTATCGGTTGGATCCCCGGAACGAAAAGGGGCAAGTTCATCCCATATTGGTAGCCACCGCTCCTGGATTGCCGCGAAGTCGAAGCGTTGCGCATCACGGGGATCCGGGCTAGGTGCTACGTCGGTCACGGGGTTTCAACCATCCTTTTGCGGGTTTCATGAGTCACTCTTTGCCAAGCCATCTACGAGAAACAAGTGCGCGGATAAGACTACCGAGGCTAAATGCCTTGACGACCGCCTCCCCTGAGTTACCATTGGCGGCATGAGAAAATCCCTGAGAGTTGTCATCGCAGTGAGTTCCGCAGTATTTATGGCCAGCGGCCTGCTGTCCTCTCCGGCGAGTGCCGCTAATAAGGACATCACCCTCGTCGTCACCCAATTGCCCGCTCAGGTGCGACTGGTTCCCGGTGAATCCATTTCCCTGTCGCTCTCCACTAACACCACGACCGGCTACACCTGGGATACAAAAGTCTCAGGGGACACAAAGTCGGTCAAGGTCTATCAGGGCGTTTACGCTGCTCCTGCTGCCACCGGGATGGTCGGGGTTCCCGGCACCACCGTTTGGCAGATCACAGCGAAGTCGGTTGGCAAAGCGGTCGTCACGGTTGTCACCACTTCACCCGGAGGCACGAAAAGCAATGATGGCAAGTTAACTGTCATTGTCATGGCTAAATAGGCTCAAGAGCATTCGCTAACGCTTCCCCCACCAGCTCGTGGGTTTCCCACGCCCAATGCATCCCATCGGGGTTTGCGCTGGCACTGACAAGACCTTTGAGAACATGATTTTCGATGTCCACAATGGGAACACCAATGGATGCCGCCCAGCTAAATGCTGATGCCCGCGCAGCTACATGGTATTTCTGTGACGGGTAGTACTTGCTGTCATGAGGCGATGGCGTCATGGCAACGATTGGGATATCCCCGGAGACTGCCCGAATAGCCTGCACGATTCGAGTTAAGTACCGATCGGTTGCCAACTGAGGTAGTTGCCGCATGAGCCCACCGGTGAGACCCACAATCTTGGGAGCAATCTCGCGGTAGAGCCGACGGGTCCGGCGGCGCACACCCCCTGGCCGCAAATATGGCATGCCTTCACGCAGGTATGTGGGTATCACGGCAGGCAGTTGGTCCATGCCCCCCACCTCGATGACCACCGCGCTAGCACGGGGTAGGTAGGTGCCAAAAACAACCGGGTCTTTGGTTAATGCCCACCACGAATCACGGGAAGTCCACCCTTCACGCGCGACCAGGTCAACCTCGAAGGGTGTGCCCAATTGGACCGCCAGGTGGGCTGCCGCAATGTTGGGAAACAACCGTGGATCGGAGGGCACAACGATTCCCTGTGGACCTTGGAATGCGAGTGAGTCACCTAGCACCAAGAGATGGCGCACGTTCTCCGCTTTATCCACTCCCCTAGTGTGCCGTTATGTCTCGACGCGGTTTGATCCTGTTCCTGAGCTTGGGCCTGATTTGGGGACTGCCCTATTTGCTAATAAAGGTCAGCGTGGAATACCTCTCCCCGGAGGTAATCATTTTCCTTCGAGTTTTCCTGGCTGCGATCATTCTGCTGCCGGTCGCGATTAAGCGTGGCTACCTGCGTGAACTCACAGGACATTGGAAATGGGTCTTCATCTTTGCAATCATCGAGATTGCATTCCCATTTGGTTCACTCACTTTTGCTGAGCTCAAACTGAGCAGTTCCGTGACCGGATTGATGATTGCCGCGGTGCCCATCGTGGCCGCGATCATTGCGTGGCGATTGGGAATTGACGAGAGGATCACCGGAATTCGGGTCGTTGGCCTCGGTGTTGGAATTCTCGGCGTTGCCGCCCTAGTAGGCCTTGATGTGACCGGCGCCGAACTTATTTCCGCGGCGCTTCTCATTATTGCGGTGGTTGGGTATGCCTTGGGACCCATCATTGTGTCCCAGAAACTTTCAGAGGTTCCCGCCCTGGCCGCGATTGCCATGGCCATGGTCATTAACTCGGTTATCTACGCTCCATTTGCCTTTCTCCATCGACCGACGCAATCCGTCCCTCTCAACGTCTGGCTTGCAGTGGCCGTACTCGGTGTGGTCTGCACCGCTCTCGCTTTCATCTTGTTCTTCTCATTGGTGGCCGAAGTTGGACCTTCGCGAACCACTGTGATTACCTACATTAATCCAGCCGTCGCCGTCATTCTTGGTGTCCTGGTTTTGAGCGAACCCATCACATTAGGGCTGGTAATTGGTTTCCCACTGATCCTGCTGGGGTCCTACCTAGCAACGCGTAAAGCCCCCACATTTGAGAGTGAACCGATCGGCTGACCCAATGGCGTATTTAACTACTGCGTTTAACCATTGCGCAGAGTGATCCAGATGGTCTTCAACTCGGTGTACTGCTCAAGTGCTTCGATTCCGTTATCTCGGCCACCGAATCCGGACATCTTGTATCCACCAAATGGAGTACTGATGTCCCCTTCGGAATAGCCGTTGATCGCGACCGTTCCTGCTCGGACAGCACGAGCCATCCGGATAGCTGTCTCAAGATCATCAGTGTAGATCACTGCCGCTAAGCCGTAATCGGTTCCGTTAGCAATGGCGATTGCTTCTTCTTCTGTGTCAAAACCAATAACACTGACAACCGGCCCAAAGATTTCCTCTTGCGCAACGGTCATGCTTGGAGTCACACCATTAAGGATCGTGGGCCCAATAAACCAACCACCGGTCTCTTCGAACAACCGCTCACCACCACAGGCAACTTCAGCGCCTTGCGCCTTGGCTCCATTGACGTAACCCAAAATTCGATCCAATGCTTCTTCTTCGATTACTGGGCCAAGAGCTGTATCAGGATGTGATGGATCCCCGACAATTCGACTGTTAGCGACTTTTGCCAGAGTAGCAACTATCTCGCTACGAATTGAATTATGAACCAGAATTCGCGAGCCAGCACTGCAGTTCTGCCCGCTATTCCAAAAGCAACCAACCGCAAGTTCTTCGGCAATGGTGTCAATCTTGTTCACGCAGTCTGGCATGACTATCTGGGGGCTTTTGCCACCCATCTCCAAAACAATTTCCTTCATGTTGCTTTGCGCCGAGTAGGTGAGAAAGATTCGGCCAACCTCGGTTGAGCCCGTGAATGCAATTAAATCAACATCCTTGTGAAGCCCGAGGGCTTTACCGGCAATGTGCCCCAGCCCGGTTACTACGTTGAACACTCCGTCCGGGACACCGGCTTGGGTTGCCAGCTCAGCAATACGCAGTGTGGTCAGTGACGAGAGCTCAGCTGGTTTCACAACAATTGAGTTTCCCGCGGCCAAAGCGGGGCCGAGTTTCCAAGCGAGCATCGCGGCTGGGAAGTTCCACGGCAATACAGCTCCAACAACACCAATCGGCTCACGAACAATCATGCCCAAGGAGTCACCTCCAGTGGGTGAAACTTTCCCAAACACTTTGTCGGCTGCCTCTGCATACCAACGCATCGTGTTGACAACATCTGGGATATCAAATGTGCGGCACTCCGTGATGGGCTTGCCGGCATCGATGGACTCGGTTATTGCCAACTCTTCAGCATTTTCTTCAATCAAATCCGCGAGCTTGAGCAGGATTACTTTGCGTTCGGCGGGTGACTTGCCACTCCAAGAACCCGATTCAAACGCTGCCCGAGCCGAGGCCACTGCCTTATCTACATCAACGTCCGTGCACGCAGCGATGCGAGTAATCACCTGACCTGTCGCCGGCGCCAACGACTCAAAAGTCTCGCCATTTGCGGCATCAACAAATGCTCCGTCAATGTAAGCCTGGGTGCGTACCGTTTCTGGGAGTGTGAGTGACACGGGGTGCCTTTCGTCGCTTTCGGGTCTGCACCCAAAACGTGAGTTTGTGCACCCTAGATTACACACCGTGAGAACTCTAAAATTCCGATATTCAGCCCACGCGTGCAAATATCGGTTTACGAGGAAAAAGTGGAGCTGAGGGGACTCGAACCCCTGACCCCCTGCATGCCATGCAGGTGCGCTACCAGCTGCGCCACAGCCCCAAGTTAAAGCAATGTGAGTCGCTTTGTTGGGAGCACAAAGCATAGCCGTGAGGCTTTAACTGTCATCTCCTAGGGCTGGGACGGGAAGTGACTTGGCGTTGTATTCCTGTAGTCGCCAGGCTGGGCCGTACGGTGAATCCTTTTCACTCAGAACCGACCAAGCACAGTTGCTCAGAACACCAAAGGCGGCCCAGTGCTCTGGCGGCAGTTCCAGCATCATGGCAATTGCTGCCCTGGCGCTACCTCCATGTGTAACGACCATCAAGGTCTCATTTTCTTTGACGTGAACAATCTCTTGGTCAATCACGGCAATCACGCGCTGGGCTACCTCCATGCGTGTTTCCCCGCCACCCGGTCGAAGATTTGATCCCGCAGCCCACGCCGCGAGTTCATCACCGTGGTTGGCGATTAATTCATCTCTGGTCTGGCCCTCCCAGGTTCCAGCATTTGTTTCCCGCAAGCCAGTGAACGTCTCAACATCAACGTTGACCAGTTCAGACAGCGCCTGCGCGGTGCGGGAGGCTCGAACTAAATCTGAGGAAATGATCCTGGCTGGTCGCAGTCCGGCGAGCAGCCGCGCTGCCTCATTTGCTTGCTCCAAACCGACTTCATCCAACGGAATGTCGGTTTGACCTTGGAAGCGTCTCTGCGCATTCCATTGCGTGCGACCGTGTCGCCAAAAAACAACCCTGCGCCCGTATGTCATGGCTAGCGCTCCAGGTTTATTGATTCAGGCAACGGAATTACTGGACAGTCTTTCCATAAACGCTCAATCGCGTAATGGATGCGCTCTTCCGCCATTTGAACGTGGACCACGATGTCGCCGTAATCGATCAGGATCCAGGTGGCTTCCCCTGCACCCTCTTTGCGTAGTCGCTTCTCCCCCGCAAGGTGCAAAGCTTCCTCGATCGCGTTGACAATTGATCTCACCTGTAACTCATTGGCTCCCGAGCACAGGACGAAGCAATCGGTGATCACGAGTTGTTCACTCACGTCAAGGATCACAATGTCGGTGGCAAGTTTGTCGGCTGCCGCTTCCGCGGCGATTAAGGCAGAATCGATGGCACTTTGTAATGCGGGCATGTGGTGAAGGTTTCCTGTCTTGTTAGTTGATGTACAGCTTGTTGGTCTTGATGTATTCATTGACGCTGGGGGACACCAGTTCAGAGATTGATTCGTTGTTTCCAGCGGAGAGTCTGACCTGCGTGCTGGAAATCTCCCAGCCCGGTACATCAATGAAACGGCATGGGAAGTAATCAAGTTCCTGGCTGCTCTCACCTGGTCGCGAAACAACAACCAAGCTCACACTTCTCGCAATCTCTTCCGGTTGCTTCCACTGGGGGAAGTCTTGATAGGCGTCGGCGCCCAAGATCAGGAACCATTCGGCGCTGTCATGGGGGTGGTTAATCGTGAACTCTTGCGCGAGCTCGCGGATCGTGTCGATCGTGTAGGTGTTTCCGATCCGGTCTGTATCAACTTTGCTCACCTTCAGCCAATCATGGCCTTGGGCGGCGCGTTCACACATTGCCAATCGTTGTTCGATGCTGGCGAGAACTTCGTCACGGTGATAAGGGTTACCAGCAGGAACTAGATAGACGAAATCAAGATCCAATGTTTTTCGGGCAATTCTCGCTGCTTCAATATGGGCGAGGTGGATCGGATCAAATGATCCGCCGAGAATTCCGATCCGATATTGCACGAAGAATTAACGGTCTACGTTGATCATGAGGGTGATGATCAGTAACACAACGAGAGCCAGGAAGCCGAATCCACCAATGACGTAAGGGTTGACAACGCTCCCGCCTTCTTCACTGGCTAACACTTCACTTACTCGGGCTGCTGCTGAAAAATCCATAAAACTCCCTCACTCAATTCTTAAGAGGACTCTACCGGTCCCTAGTTTCGGACCTGACCGTTGCCCGAGACGATATAGGTGGTGGTGGTGAGTTCGGCGAGACCCATGGGGCCTCTGGCGTGCAGTTTTTGGGTAGAAATCCCGATTTCGGCACCAAATCCGAATTCCCCTCCATCGGTGAAGCGGGTTGAGGCATTCACCATCACCGCTGCAGAGTCAACGGCCGAGGTGAAATAGGCGATGGCCTGCGAGTTATTCGACACAATTGCCTCGGTGTGACCCGATGACCACGTAAGGATATGTTCAACGGCCTCCTCGACGCTTGCGACAATTCCGGCAGCAATATCTAGCGAGTAATACTCCGCCGCCCAATCTTCGTCGTTGACCGGCGCCCAATCAACACCTGCTGATTGCGCATGCTGTTGCATCTTCGTATCACCGTGCACGGTGACCGAGCGGGCTTTGAACTCAGCAAAAAGTTTGGGTAAGAAGGCGTCCGCTACTGCTTCATGGACGAGCAAGGTCTCCGCCGCGTTGCATACGCTCACTCGTTGAGTTTTGCTATTCAGCACGATATCGACAGCCATA
>CAMCYV010000027.1 GCA_945885645.1 Bifidobacterium breve
AGTTCAACCGAATGGTAAGCCCGGTGAAATGGCACAAAACGAGCGATGGATCGAACCTTGCGTAACCCTGAAACATTAGGAACCCCAACGGATTCTTTGTCCTCCAACTTCGGCATGTTGTTGTAAGCACGCGAGACATGGACCATGTCGTTGAGCGCTTTATTGAACATAATGATTAAAGCGAGCAATGCTCCGATCAATGGCCACGGTGAATCCAACCAACCAGAGTCAGGGAAGCCGCCAGCGCGTAAGCCCAGCGCGAGGGGAATAAACGCCTCAGCAACATAGTGGCCAACGCGATCCAGGAAGACACCTTTGGGTGACGAGGTTCCTCGCCACCGAGCAATTTCACCGTCTGAACAATCCCACAACATTTGCATTTGTCCCAACAGCAAAGCCAAACTTGCTCCGGGCATCCCAGGAACGAGGAGTGCGACACCGGCAAGTGCGCCAGTCACGATCATTAAATAGGTGACACCGTTTGCGGTAATTGAAGTACGTAACAAAAGACTCGTCAAATACGGTGAGATGTCCCGAAGATAAACGTCAGCAACCCAGTGTTCAGAATTCTTGCGGTCCCGAACAGATGGCGGTTGACAGACTTCCCTGATCTGCTCAATGCTCGGGTGCACTGCCTTTTCTGGTCTCACAGCCTTATCACTTTCCGCGCGGACAAGTACTGGGCCGAAGCAATAATTACGCGCCACATGAACGACCACACTACCCCCAGGTTGAGTGCGTTATAGAAAACCGTGATTCCTCCCTCGGCTGCAATTGTCGTTATGACATTTGTTGAACTGGGAGAGACCGACACATGGGTCAGCCTATTCCCCGAGGGGCTCCCGCCTAGCCCCACGCGCGAGGGCAAGCGCTTGAGGAACCGTGGTGTCGGCGATGAGGACGCCCTGGTCAAAATACAAACCACGATCACAGAATCTGCGATACTCCTTTGCCCCGTGTGCGGAAACAAGGAAGGTCGCGCCGTTTTCGCGCAGGGTGTCTACTGCACTCCAGCATTTCTGCCGAAATTCAAGTTCGCCAACAACCAAGGTTTGGTCAATTGCATACACGTCCGCATCTACGGCCATGGCGATACTCCACGCAAGTCGTTGCCGCGCACCCTGTGGTGCCCCCCGCAGGTGGCGGTCAAGGTGATTACCCAATTCGGCAAATTCGATTATTGAGGGCAGCTTCTCCGTCAGTTCCTCCGGGCTCATTCCGAGCAGACCACCCACCAAATAAGCATTTTGTCGAATCGTGAATGTGGGACCCATAACCCTGCCGATAGCAATCATCGGGACCACACGTTCTGCCCGAGTCACCGAACCTGAATCGGGAATCAGTGTCGCCGCGGCAAGCCGAATCAATGACGTGCGTGCTATGGGCTTGCTGCTAATAATTCCCACCGACTCGCCCCTGTTAACCGTGAAGGAAACATCCTGCAGAACCAGCACCATAGTTCGAGATGTTTCACCGGCGAGACGCCGCAGGCGATTTTTGCGGCCCGAGCCTTGCCGCCGTTTCGTCCGAGGCATGGTGAGTGAAACATGAGAGAATTCAAGAACGCCCACTACGCCTCCTTCAATATTCGCGACTTCAGCCTATGAAATGTGTAAATTCCCGCGATGAATAGTACAGCAGCAACACTCAACGAGATCGTGAGTGAGGCAACCGTGGCGTGTTCCTCCGGCCACCACCCAATTCGGTACAGCCCAAGGATTCCAACGAGCGGGTTTACCGCCGCGATGGGTTGTAAACTCTGGGGGATATTTGTTATCGAGTAGAGAATTGGTGAGAGATAAAACATTGCACGCACCACTATTTTCACAACTCGAGCAAGGTCGGGGATGACAACACTTAACGATGAAACAAGTAATCCGATGCCATAAAGGAGTAAAAACTGCAACAGGATTGCGACCGGGAAAAACAATATGTAAATCCCGGGTAAATCCCGGGTGAGCGCAATTGCGAGCACGATCACAGGGAGTGAAAAAATGAACTCAACTGATGTAGAAAGCACCGTTCGCATTACCCAGATTTGCGGGGGTAAGACCGAGAAAGCTAACTCACCTCGGGCGCGGTGGAAGATTTTCGTTGATGCATTTACACACTTCGAAAACCACCACCACGGCAGAATCCCGACGGGAAGGAAAAGCAGGTACGGCGAAAGGCCCAATTCACGACCACCCAGGAGTACCGAGAAAACCAGCCACAAGACCAAGCACATTCCGAGTGGCTCGAGCAGCGACCAGAGGTAACCAAGCCTGAATTTGGTGTACTGGTTTTGCAGGTCGCGAAGGACCAGCATTCGGAGTACCTCGCGATGCTCCCAGAGTGCGCGCACGGCCTTTACATTAGATGACGACCGCTCGCGTATCGTGCACCACGTAGACAACAAAGCGTCGAGATCCGAAAACACGGGCAGATTAAGCGCGTTTGCTAAGCGCGTGGCTCGTATCCTGAGCCGGCGCCTGCGCAATTTTTCAGACCGCTGACTCCTATTACACTAATAGAATGTGGGTCTAACCCGGCTCAACTACTCGCCGACTCCCCCATGTGTGCCGCGTGCGCCGTTACTGATCAGAATTGCTTTTCGCACACTGATGGACTGATTACTACAACTCTAGATGCTGATCCGCATCGCGATGATCGTGCCCGGGTGCGAAAGTACTTCGGTGACACCGCTAAGGGAAGTAGCACGCAGGCGTTTTGGTCAGCAATCGCCTCGGAAATCGCTGTGTGGGAATCTGCATTCGGCCATATTCAACAAGTGCGGCAAGTTCAGTCCTAATCATCGTAGACAGTAGGCTCCCAAGGTGACTCAAACAGCCGTAATTTTGGCCGCAGGAATGGGGACTCGACTCGGGCGCCCATGGCCCAAGCCCCTCACTCCCCTTGCCGACGGTCGAACAATCATGCGCCAGCAAATGGATAATCTCAGCGCAGCTTTTGGTGAAGAGTTGCGAGTCATGACCGTGATTGGTTTTAAACTTGAACTCATTATTGAATCCTTCCCAAATAACCTCTACGTTTACAACGAGTCCTTTGACCAGACAAATACCAATCGCAGTCTGCTCAAGGCGCTGCGGCTCACTGGTCCCGGTGGAGTGATTTGGCTCAATGGTGACGTGGTTTTTGACCCCCGAGTACTCGAACGAGTCAAGGAATACATCGAAAGCGACGAATCAATCATTTGCGTCAACACTGCCGTTGTTGGCGACGAAGAAGTCAAATACCGAGTTGACGCAGACGGTTTCGTGAGTGAACTTTCAAAACAGGTGGTGGATGCCCTCGGTGAATCCGTGGGAATCAACTTCGTTGCCGACAAAGACAAACAAATGTTAATCGAAGGGCTGGAAGCCTGCGCGGACGATGACTATTTTGAACGTGGCATTGAAATCATGATTGACACCCACAGAACGCGAGTCCGACCTGTTGATATTTCCGACCTTTTCGCGGTGGAAGTCGACTTCGAGGAAGACCTAACGCGCGCAAATTCGCACCTGTAGCATTTCACATCACAATAAATCAAATACTGCAGTCCAATTTTCGTAAACCGAACTGGACACCCGACTCTTAGTGGGAATGACAAAGGCCTCAGCCTGTGAAAATCTAATGAGGGAATCAGCAATTGCCCTGGGATTCTCACGGGCAATGAGATCCGTATAGTCACCCTCACTAGCCTGAAAGAATTCCCGCACCCCTGCAGAACAATCGGTGGCGATCACCGGGACACCTGCCGCCAGCGCTTCAGCAACGACGAGTGGAGCTCCCTCTGTTCGCGAACTCAGAAGCAGCACACCGCTCTCACACAAGATTGATTCAATGTCGGTGGTGGGGGCAACGAACTCCACCTGGGGGCCAGCTAGCTCACGTAGTTCGGATTCCAATGGACCTGAGCCGATCATGCGCAGTCTCATGTCCGGTCCGAGATCAGTTCGGGCCATTTCAAATCCAACCATCGCCAGATCCGGTCCCTTTTCCGGTGAGAATCTGCCAATGAAGTCGATGTATTTTTTCGGCGAACGGGTGAAGCCCGGTGTGGGGTTCCATGTACTGGGGTTAGGAATCACCATCACATTGGTTAATCCGCATTGCGCGAAAGCCTGAGCGTCTTCACGGGTCAGAACCGCAAAAAAATCGCACGAAGGGGCCAGTCGTAGGGCTCGTTTTAAGTCCCTACCACTGGCGGCTGCAGCAAATGCGCCGTGATACTGACCGATTATGCGCCATGCTGACCTTAGGTCAACGTGCTTCATGGCCTCCAATAAGATTTTCAGTGACCAGAGTTGAGCGGCAATGACAAACCCCGGTTCAAGTGAGTTCAATAGGTCGGCGAGATTGTGCACCGCCACACGACGCAGTTCTATTCGATCCTTTGCATTCTGCGGATCATCTGGGATTGACAGTGGCCAAATTCTTGGCATAAGTGTCGTGGTTTCACTTTTACCAAAATCATGTGGTTCTGCATGTGGAGTAACACCCACCACAAAACATTTATGTCCATTGGATACAAAAACTTTTGCCAAGGTGTGGACAACGACTTGCGCTCCGCCAAGTTCCTGAACATTATTTGCCATGATCACTACGGGTTTCATTTTTGCACCTGCTGTGAGTCAAGCCGCGTACGAATAACTTTATGGAGCACCCGCTGATCCTCAATCGGTGCTCCATTAATGGGGGGCAGCAGATAACGCGCAGCACCAAGGTCCTCACGAAAGATTATTGACCTCGAATCATCGATCAGCTCCGGTCGATCCGTGATCACAATGTCTGCGATTGCAAGTGCCATATTGAGCTGGCTGGGGGTATAACTTCGATAGGCAAATTGAGATCGTTTTGGCGCCGGTGTGAAAGCTTCTAGAGGTATCAGGAGATAAGTATTTGTACCGAACTCATCAATCCAAGCCTGCGTATCAAATCGCTCAATTCTGCTATCAAATGCATTTAAATCTGCGGGAGCAAACACTACAGTGGGACGATTCGGGACCTTTATCAGTGGTAAATGAGATGGAGTTGGTGCGTTATTGCGCATGCGTCGAAGTCTGCGCACTGCTCCCGTAAGAGTCATCGACATTCTTTTTGCTTTCCAGAAAATACGCAGATCAGGTCGCGTTTCAAAAAATATTTGATCCGCGCAGCCAAGTGATGCCAACCTCCTAATCGACAATTCTGGAATATCTTGACCCGCCTTGATGTGTAAATCTGAAAGATTCACGCCCAGTACGCAAGTTAACTGAATTTGAACAGATCCATGTTCACCAGGCCTAATCCCGCGCTCTTGGATCAGTTCCGCGCTGGGTGAATCCAGATTGACCTCGAAACTCCAGCCTGGCGCACTGGCCTGAACCGGAGTTGCACGAAAGGAGATAAGCGCCCCGGATTTGCTTTCACGCAAGATCACCTGTGCGGCCGTGTCAACTGGTAGATCACCCGCAAAATCAACACAGGAGATCAACCACTGAGCACGTTCCTGACCCTTTTCCATTGTCGCGAAATAACGTCTTTGGTCAAATGGGATGAGAGTGAGATGCAGCTCGCTGACATCAAGCCACCAAGACGCTGGGCGCCCCATGAGTTCCGTGTCCTCACGCGACCACAGGTCACGTTTCCCTTCAACCAATTCGGCGTTAATGAATCCACCGCCTTTTTCCCAGTACAGTGCCCTGCGCATTTGCTCTTGGTCACCCAGCAGCAGGTAGTAGGTAGCCACCCGCAAGCCGGGTCGCAGGCATTCAAAGTCTGCAATCGGAATGGTACGGACGTAATCGGATAGAATCCGAATAATTCCATGTGACTGATCTTGTGTGAGTTCAAAGAGAGTTGCGAGGTAGAGAGAAAGATCGTGTTGGAGAAACTTCTGGTTTTTGAAGTGGGCCAAAATTTGATTGGACTCAAGCTCGCGATCCATTAACTCATTGATTGCAATGCGATCGCGCACATTGCGCAATTCACTTCTCGATTGGGTAATCGAACTTAGGTTCGCGGTTCGCTCAACATTCCAGTTGTAAACAACTTGGGGAATCACTCCAATGCGTGAGGCTGCGAGGTAACACTTGAGAGTGAACAGTTGGTCCTCAAAAAGTAACCCACTGGGGAAATCAATGCTGTTAGCAAGTAAGAAATCAGTTCGGTAAATTTTGTTGACCGAAATTGTGTCAAACAATAACCCTGGTTGTTCACTGAGAGCCTCAAAGACTTGCGAGCGAACGTGCAATTCTGGTCGCCAAATTTTCTTTTCACCTGATTGAGAAATAATGCGCCTGGCTGCTCCCACCACTAGATCGGCCTTCATGGCATTAATCGCTGTGTAAAGGTTTCGCACTGCATGCGGGTCGAAGGTGTCATCTGAGTCACAGAACATGACAAAGGGCGCAGTCGCCAGCTGCATACCGCGATTACGCGGGGCGCTGCACCCACCTGAGTTGTGAGAAAGGACTTCTATTCGAATCCGAGGATCGAGTTCCGCGGCAGCGCGAAGAATCTCAACCGAATCATCAGTTGAGCAATCATCGACGGCAATAATTTCAATGTCGCGAAATGATTGAGCGGTAAGGGACTCCAAGGCGGTGGATAGGCGCTTCGCTTCGTTGTACCCAATCAAGATGATTGAAACTTGCGGTCTAGACATTGCGCGCTGAATCCGCTGCTGCAATTAATGCCCGGGCACGTGTTCGAAAATCATGTTCGGCTCGAATCCTTTGTGAATCAACTGAATCGACCGGGAAATATGCATCCGGATTACGATAAATCTCAGCCAACTCCTCCGGTTCCCGGTACGTAACAACACTGGAGCCAAAAACTTCACTGAGACCCAAAGCGGGGTCACTTACGACCCGAGCACCTGCAGCGACCGAGTCAAATAGCCGATTAGAAAGAAACCCAAGTTCAGCCATTTCCCGGTGATGATCATTGAGCACAATTGCGCTGTTTGCATAGGCGTTGGGTAACTCGCTATTGGGCAGAAACTCACCCGCTATTTGATCGGGGGTAAGGAATTCCTCCCAGCCAACTCCATAAACTTCCAATGGAATTCCCGCCGCGAGTGCATCGCGCACAACTGGACGAAACTCACCACGGGTTGATCCAACAAAAAGAACGCCCGATTTTTGCGTTGAAATCGTTGGTGTGAAGCGGTTCGCATTGGTGGCTTGTAAAAGCGGGGTGAATTCACCAATCTCTGGTTCAGGGCTCCAGTGATTACTTGCGGCAAATGCTCGCGAATACTGGCTGGCCTCACCGGGCTCAACGAGTTCAGGGTGCGAGATCACCCACAGCATCCACGTTGCACTGGTATTGGAAGGAACAACTCGGCGTAGCCCACGCAGGACCACGACAACGTCATCACTATCGCGCTTTTCGCTATTGGCACCAGCGCGGGAAACCACTTTTGCCTCCACTCCCTCAGCAATGAGGGCTTGGGCTAGATCTGTGGCAAACCAGTAATCCCCCCACTGCTTTCCTGCTTCTCCTTTGGGCGCTGAAGTAACTATGGACCACTGGGGTTTGCGCGTGAATAGTTTCATGACTTAGCCCGACCAAAGAGAAACCCGAGCCCCCATGAAATATGCATTACGGGAAAAACGACGGGCAATAAAAGTCCACTCGTACCAGCCCTGGAAATCACGCTTGCACCAACTACTCCCAGTAAATACGCAACGAGTGGGATCAAGCCAATCCATACCAATAATTTCAATGATGCAAGCCCGCCAATAAGTATTAGCAATAATCCGAGTAAAAGCCCGATAACAAGCACAGGGGCTGCCAGGTAGCGCAATGAAATCGTTTCGCGGTAGCGACGAGCAACTTCCCGGCGCCAGGTTCCGTAACCAAAATATTGACGCGCAAGTTCACAAAGACTCGAGCGAGGGCGGTAGGTCACCACCATCTCGGGGGTGAACCAAACTTTTCCACCGGTCTCACGGATTCGGTGGTTCATCTCCCAGTCCTGGGCTCGCACCATTGATTCGTCATAGCCGCCAACGCGCTCCAGAGCCGTGCGACGAAAGCAACCCAAATACACGGTCAGCGCTTCACCCTCGGCGCCACCGACATGAAATGCTGCCCCGCCAACACCAAATTTTGACGTCATCGCAGCTGCTATCGCCTTTTGCATCGATGTCAGACCACTTGCAGCCATAATGCCACCGACGTTGTCGGCACCACTTCGATTCAAAGTCTCGACGCCAATGCGAATGTAATCAGAAGGTATGAGTGCGTGACCGTCAACCCGAACAACTACTTCAGAGGTTGTCGCCCCGATTGCCGCGTTGAGCGCTGAAGGGGTTTTTCCGCTGGGATTAGCGACCACTCGCACAATCGGGTGACGGTCCGCTAGTTCGGCCGCAATCACTTCGGTTCGATCCCGTGATGGGGCAACAGCAAGAGCAATCACCATGTCACCTTGATAGTCCTGAGCCAGTAAGCGCTGGATCGCGGACTCAAGGTGTTCTTCTTCATTGAGCACCGGCATCACGATTGCAACACTTGGGAGAGGATTCATTGATCTAGAGCTCCAAGTCCAGATCTGCGTATCCGCGCAAAATATTGCTGTCGACACCGCTTACTTCACCTGAGATGTCCTTTCGAAAATGCGCGTCAGAAACGAGTGACGTATTGACCGCCTCAGATTCCTGAGCGTGCCGGACATAGATATAACCCTGCCCGTGGGTTCGGTAGATCAATCCCCCGTGTTCGATGACGCGCTCGATCAGAGCCAGGTCAACTGATTTAGGAACGGGCCGCCACCCACCCACTTCGCGAAGGTCGGCTTGGGAAATCAACATGGTTCCACCGGCGACAAACTTCGCGTACTTTTCAGCAGCGTACGTCGGTCGAAACACCGTGACGTCTTCGCCGGCAAGATAAATGTTGTCGAGCGCCTTGCCCACAAGTTGCGCTCCTGAGAACATGCGAGCTGTGACCAAATCCCAGACATGTTCTGGTCCATAGAAATCGTCATCGTCTATTTTCGTAATAAGTTCACCGCTGGCAAGGGAACTCGCCACCGTTAGCGCCTCGCCCAAGTTGAGAGAGTCAGGTACCGCACGAGTCAAAGCGTCAAAAGGCAAATCAGAAAGGCGCGCGCCAATATGGGCATCGAGTTCAAACCCATGGGTGAGTAACACGAGTTCAAGATTCGGGTACGTTTGCCGGGAAAGGAACTCAACTATTTCGGGTAAATGATTTTCTCGATTCGTTACCAACACCATGGAAACACTGGGCCAACCAAAAATCTCAGGGTGCGGCGAATGTCTACGTAATGCTTTATTTCGCCGGGCAATCGATCTAAATTCACTCTCCCGAGGATCAGCCGTTGAATCATCAAGATTGACGCCACAGGCTTGTAATTGGATTTTTTGGGTGAGCGTGAGCTCGGTTGTTTCCGTTAACCCGGTGACCCCGCGAAGTTGGTGAACGGTGGCGGAATCAAGTGAATCAGGAAGTGAAAGAGATGTTGCCGGGACTACATTCGCTTGCGCAAGTGAGCGACGACCAATTGGGCGGTGTACGAGTGGGTTCACCACAAACTCGGTGTCTGGGGCCGTCAACCAGGTGTTCTCTCGTGTAACTGTCAGATCAGTAGAACGAAGGTGAGGATTTTTACTTGAATTTGTGCCGGATAAGTGTCGAAGAGTCTCAGCCAGGTTTCCATTGCGCGGAAGTGCTTTCGGCTCCCAACTGACTTTAGGGGCAAAAAGCCCACCCGGCGTTGGAGTGCAAGCGCGCAATAAGCCCGACAACAAGACTGCCAGCGAAAGTTCGGTAGCAACACTTGCTTCTGCTTCAAAACCGGACGCAGTCCATCGCGCAGAAAATTGCGACAACGCAAGTTCAGGTTTTCCCAGCCAACCCGAACGCGGAGCAGGAGCGTAGTCAATTTCCAAATTGACCGACAATGCGACTTCCCCTGTTGAAGCCACATCGGCTATCAATTCACGCAATGAATCACGGTCGAAAACCCGGATCGTGTAATCCCCAGTGCGACCTTTGCGCACTTTGGGAGCCGCCACGCGATTTGAGCCCTTCACGGTCAGCACTTTAGAGGGTAAGACCCGCCCAGCGGGGCTAGCGGTGAGAATCGGCCGCCCAATCACACTAATCTTGCCCCATGACCGTGCCTACCCAGCCGTCCCAGCACATCTTGCGACTCTCCGTGATTGGCACCGGCTACCTCGGAGCAACCCACGCAGCCTGCATGGCCGAATTGGGATTTGAGGTGATCGGACTCGATGTTGTCCCCGAGAAGGTCGACCTGCTTAATTCCGGCAAAGTTCCTTTCTACGAACCCGAACTCGAAGAGGTTCTCGAGCGCAATATTGCAGCGGGGCGGGTGAAGTTCACCACCTCATTTGCCGAAGTTGCCGACTTCGCTGACATTCACTTCATTTGCGTGGGAACACCACAACAATCTGGGTCCTATGCCGCCGACGTATCCCAAGTTTTTGGTGCTGTTGCCGCACTCGCCCCGCATCTGTCTCCAGGCGATCTCGTTGTTGGCAAGTCGACCGTCCCGGTGGGTACGGCTGAGAAAATAGCCGAAATATTGAAAATTTCAGCACCCGGAGTTGAGGTTGTGTGGAACCCCGAGTTCCTGCGCGAGGGTTTTGCAGTACAAGACACTTTGGAACCGGATCGCTTGGTCGTCGGGGTTAACTCTCCCGGAGCCGAAGCACGAATGCGTGCGGTGTACGCCCCCATGATCGAGAAAGGGATTCCTTTTCTCGTTACCGATTTTCCCACCGCCGAGTTGGTCAAAGTCGCGGCTAACTCATTTTTAGCTACCAAGATCTCATTTATTAATGCGATGGCAGAGGTGTGCGAATCAGCCGGAGCCGATGTTGTGCAATTGGCGGAAGCAATCGGTTACGACACTCGAATTGGCAACAAGTTCCTGGGAGCTGGTCTCGGCTTTGGTGGTGGGTGCCTTCCCAAAGATATTCGGGCATTCATGGCTCGGGCGGGAGAGCTCGGCGCCGAAGAAGCACTCACCTTCCTGCGCGAAGTGGACCAGATCAACCTTCGCCGTCGCAGTCACACGGTTGACCTAGCCCGAAAGGAACTTGGTGGTGAACTTCGCGGGAAAACAATTTGCATGTTTGGAGCAACGTTTAAGCCGGATAGCGACGACGTTCGCGACTCACCTGCGCTCGATGTTGCGGTCGCACTTGCCAACGCCGGCGCAACGGTTGTCGTGCACGACCCGAAGGGCACCGTTAACGCTGAGCGCGTTTACCCAACGTTGACCTACTCGACTGATGCGATGAAGGCTGCTACCCATGCGGATCTGATTATTCATGCAACCGAATGGATGCAGTACCGAGAAATTGATCCAGCGGAACTGGCGAAAGTTGTTTCCCAAAAAAATATTATCGATGCCCGAAACAAACTAGATCTCACAGCTTGGCGTGCGTCCGGCTGGAATATCCGGGCACTGGGCCGACCTACCGCATAACCGTTTATATGGAGATTCCAGCGATTCTTGAAAACACCCATCTGTGGTTTGTTGTTGGTCTGGGAAACAATCCTGATCGGGCTGCGTTTGGAGTGGCAAAATTTCTCCAAGATCGGGGCAAGCACATTATTCCGATTTACCCCCGAGCTGAGATGGTTCACGGTGAACAAGGTTTCGCCACTATTTCGCAAGCGAGCGACGTGTGGGGTCCACCCGATGTTGTCGACCTATTTGTGAATAGCTCCCGGGCCGGTGATTTGAGTAACCAAGGGGTTCAAGCGGGAGCAAAAGTGATCTGGATGCAACTTGGTGTCACCGACGAGTTGGCCGCTGAACGGGCCCGCGCTGCTGGACTCACCGTCGTGATGAATAAATGCCCAGCGATCGAATGGCGAAAAACTATTACGGGCTAGGTGAGCTTGCTCTGCTTGGCCCCGGCTTCGGCATTGAGCTCACGGGCGTAACTCTCAAGTTTTTGGGCGATTTCACTGTTTGTAATTCCCAGCATGCGCGCGGCCAGAAGCCCTGCATTTTTAGCATTGTCAATTGCAACGGTTGCCACGGGTATTCCTGCCGGCATCTGGACAATTGACAGTAACGCGTCCATGCCATCAAGTTTGGTTGCAGAAACGGGAACACCGATCACGGGCAGTGTTGTCAAGGAAGCGATCATCCCGGGTAGGTGTGCAGCGCCACCCGCTCCAGCGATAATTACGTCAAAACCATTCTGGCGTGCACTTTGCGCAAATGCCGTCATTTCCAGTGGCATCCGGTGGGCTGAAAGAACGAAGGGTTGGTTGCTAATTCCCAATTCGCTCAGAACTTGCGTGGCAGCACACATGACGGGCCAATCAGAATCACTGCCCATGCAGACGGCAACTTGAATCTTTTCGCTACTCATTTATTTCTCCCATGAAATAGGAAACCGCGTGTTCCACTCGATTGCGCAAGTCTGTCAGGTCAGATCCGCAAGCGGTCACGTGTCCCACTTTGCGGTCAGGTTTCACCACTTTTCCGTACAGATGAGTGTGGAGTTCCTGATCGCGAGCGAAAACATGGCGGTAAGCGCTGTAAAGGTTAGGAACATCACCGCCCAAGATATTTCCCATCACTGACCAGGTTGCGGTCGCGCGCGGCGAGCCAAGAGGTAAGTCAAGAATTGCACGTAAATGATTTTCAAACTGGCTTGTGGTTGCACCCTCAATGGTCCAGTGGCCAGAGTTGTGCGCACGCATTGCGAGTTCGTTGACCACTACCCCGTCACCGGTGTCAAATAATTCAACAGCGAGCATTCCAACAACATTAAGCTCTCGCGCAATTCTCAAAGCAATTTCTTGAGCCGCGACTGCAACCTTTGGGTCTAGATCTGGGGCAGGGGAAATCACTTCAGCGCAGATTCCATTGCGCTGAGTTGTCTGCACTACCGGGTAGGCGACGCACTGATCACTTGGCGAGCGGGCCACCTGGGCTGCCAGCTCTCGCGAGAAATTCACTTTTTCCTCGGCCAGCCAATGGGATCCGGGTGGGAGTTC
>CAMCYV010000028.1 GCA_945885645.1 Bifidobacterium breve
ACGATTTGTCCGCATGTGTGATGCCTTTGGTGTACCTCTTGTTGTACTAGTTGACGTCCCTGGCTATCTCCCAGGACTTGGACAAGAGTGGGAAGGTGTTGTGCGTCGCGGAGCAAAACTTTTACACGCATTCGCCGAGTGTGTTACTCCCCGAGTAACCGTTGTTACCCGAAAGGCCTACGGAGGTGCTTTCGTCGCCATGAATTCATCTTCGCTCGGCGCAACCAAGGTGTTCGCCTGGCCAAAAGCTGAGGTTGCTGTCATGGGCTCCGTTGCAGCAATTCGAATTCTGCACCGTCGCCGCTTAGCGGATATTCCCGAAGATAGTCGTGAGCAGGTTGAACTTGAACTGGCAGCAGAACATGAAGTGATCTCCGGTGGAATTAAGCGAGCAGTTGATTTGGGAGTCGTCGATTGTGTTGTTGACCCAAAACTCACCAGGCGAGCTGTCGCTCAAGTAATCCTGGACACACCGGGTGCCCGCGGCAACCACGGCAATATTCCTTTATAGATTTTCTTGCAGGTGGCCTACAAAGGACGGCTTAGGAAACGTTGTGCAGCACCCGGATATTAGAGTCTGAGTGTGTGACTCGGAATGCTTCAAGTTCTTCATCCCAGGGTTGCCCGATCAACCGTCGAATATCCTCAACCGCAGATTCACCCGTTGCATTTAATCGCACGAGAAGAGCACGTAGGCGCTCTTCGTGCACCATGACGTCTCCGTAGGCCCCGATTGTGGCTCGGAAGAGTCCAAGCTCAGGAGTTGCCGCAAACCTTTCACCTTCATGACCGTCACTGGGATCCTCGGTTACTTCATACCTCACCTGGCCAAATGCCAAAAGCGCACTGGCAATTCGAGAGCCCGTACCTTGTTTCCCGGCCCAAATAATGTGACTTCTCAGTTGGCCAGGCACAACTGGCTGCGGCGCCCACTTCATTGGCACATCGGCGCCCAAAACCTTGGCCATCGCCCACTCAAGGTGGGGCGCAACTGCATTCGGGCACGAGTGGATAAAGACCACACCACGACCCTGAGCGGAAACAGCTCCACTGCGCGAGTAACTAGCTGCTGACATGTTGACCTCCTTGTTGTGAATGACGCCTTCCCCAGCGATTTCACAATCAGGTCAAAACTTTGTCAGCCAGCATTTTACTTATACAGCTGAAGTTTAACCCCGCTCAGCCGTATCCACTTGCATTGACAAGGCTTCCTCCGTATTTCCATTCTTTCTGACGCCATAATGCCCCATTACTGATAAATCTCAACTTCTGGATACGACAACAGCGTGGTACCCGTTCCCCCTATACTTTCCCTCGTAAACTATCTGAGAGGCCTAGGCCTTATCGGAATTCACACCTCAGAAAAGGACTGAACTAACCTGGCAATGGCAACCCCCGCCCCCCGCGTTTTAGCCGACTTCGCATCACGCACCGCGATCGCTCAAATTGCCCTCGTTGTGGGTGGCGCCGCACTCGTTGGTATCGCGGCACAAATTGCTATCCCACTTCCGTTCACCCCCGTTCCACTTACTCTTCAGACCTTCGCGGTGCTGCTGGTGGGAGCATCCCTTGGATCACTTCGCGGCGCTTTGTCCATGGTTGTTTATCTCCTCGCAGGCATGGTTGGTGTCCCCTGGTTCGCTGAGGGTAGCTCCGGTTTCTCGAGTGCCAGCTTTGGTTACATTCTCGGATTCATCGTCGCTGCATTCATCGTGGGTCGCCTCGCCGAGCGTGGAGCATCAACGACAGCACTTCGCAGCGCTGGTTTGATGGTCGTCGGCAACATTGCGATCTACGCGGTTGGTGTTACCTGGCTCAAGTTCGCCATTGATGTTGACTGGACAACCGCATTGAGTCTTGGTGTTGTTCCGTTCCTGATTGGTGATGCCGTAAAAATTGCATTGGCCGCAGGGCTGCTTCCACTTGCGTGGAAGGGTCTTGAGAAAATGCAACTACGCAACAACTAATTGGCTAAAGATCAGTTAAGCGCAGCGATGACTTCGTCAACCATTGCAGTGGTCGTCCCCGGGTGTAGGAATGCCAGTCTACCTACTGTTTCTCCACGCCAGGTTGACGAAGTAACGAATGCAACCTGTTGGGACAACAGATCAGTTGCCCATTTGTCGTAGTCCTGAGCGGTCCACCCCGTGCGCCGAAATAGCACAACGGAAAGATCCGGTTCTCGAATAAGTTCACGATCAGGGTGCGCCTTTATCTGATCTGCCGCGTAACGCGCCATCGTGTTTCCAGCAACAACGGCATCGCGGTAGGCGTCCAGGCCATTGACGGCGAGGGAAAACCAGAGTGCCATGCCGCGGGCTCGTCGAGTTAAGTGAAATGCCAAATCACTGGGATTGAACTCCGTGAGATCCCCCGCATGGATCACATCAAGATAAGAGGCGTCTTGGGTGTGAACTGCTTTCGCGAGGTGCGGATCCGCATAGAGCAGTGCCGCTGAATCAAATGGTGCGAACCACCATTTATGTGGATCCATGACGAGTGAGTCAACGCGCTCAATACCCGTGTAGAGAGCTCGTTTTTCTGGATCCAGCATCCCAGCGCCGCCATAGGCGCCATCAACATGGAACCACCAGCCGTGACTTTCTGCTGTATCGGCTGCTGCATCAAGTTCGTCGATTATCCCGGCGTTCGTGGTTCCAGCTGTCGCAACAATTGCTACGACGTTCGAAAGATCTTGGTTGGCAAGCCCCCTTTTGAGATCTTCACGGGTCATACAGCCATCAAGTGTGGGAATAACGATTGCACCCATGTCCACGATGTTAAGTGCGTTCTCAATTGAAGAGTGCGCTTGATCACTCACGACTACCTGTAGTTGATAGAGCGGAAGTCCATTGGCCGCGCGGCTTGCCCGTGCCGTGTCGCGCGCGACAACCAGTGCTGACAGGTTTCCCGCACTTCCCCCGGAAACAAATGTTCCACCGATACTTTGCGGCATGCCCGCAATATCTGCCATGGTTCTTAATGCTTGGTTCTCAGCCATAACCGCTCCGGCCGCCTCAAGCCACGAGCACCCCTGCAACGACGCCGCCGAAACGACCATGTCGAATAGAAGGGAAGCTTTGGTAGGCGCTGCTGGGATGAACCCAAAAAAACGCGGACTATCAGCAGAAAGCACGGTTTCGGAGAGGTACTTCTCATAGATTCCCATTACTTCGGCAGGGTCCTTAGGCTCTGCACCGATCAGGCCTTCGAGTGCCTTCCGCATTTCTTCTCGGTCACCGAAACCGTCAATCGGTGTTTCTTGTATCGATAAACGCTCGGTGACATAAGCCAAGACGACGTCTACAAGGGCTTGGTCCGGGGTGTGCATGCGGTCTGGTCTGAGGTTTGGCGTCACTTAAGTCCTTAATAAACCCGCAATGCAGATCTACCGTTGCAATGCGGCTGGTGCGCCGTCAGCCTTCCTGCCAGCAGGCACCGGGTTACACATTACTCGGTCGTGGTTTTCCTTTTTCGTTCCGCAATCACGGCGATGATTGTCCGGCTGGAGACAAATAACCAAACGCCGAAACCGATCGTGGTCGCTATGAGGGGCACGATAACCGCCGAATCAAGTAATTGATCCAGCAAGTTAATCCCGACCGCCATCGAGACGACTGGAAAGACAACACCCCACCAGCCAAGGTGAAACGGGATTCCGCCATTTTTCACGGCCCGCCGCATGTCAATTCCGGCGAAGATCGCCCACCAGATTCCGAAACCAATCCCCATTGCCGCCATTATTTCGGCGAGTATCAATAACTCCTCATTGATTATTCCAGTTTCAACCCCGGCTTGAAAAAGCCGGATGATTCCTATCCCAAAAACGCTCGCGGGGGCAAGTGGAATCCATAGTGATGGCACTAGAGGGGCGGGCAGGGATCCCCGCGTTGCGATCCGAACGACGAGAAGTGTGAATACTGCCGTAAATAGCAGAGCGCCAATACCGAGGAAACCAAACCCAATTGCAATGAGAACGGGGGCATGATCGGGAAATTCGCTAACCAGGGGGAACATGGCCACGGGTACCAACAGGTTCATAACGACCGGGATCAACCAGCCACCGTTGACTTTATCCAAAGGAACTTCAACCCTGCTGATCACCGCAGCCCATACGGGCGAATAAATCAGGGCTATCGATACGCCCAAGATAAGAAGAATCGCACTAATGCCTAACGCAACATTGTTCGGAACGCTTTCCTGACCAACGCCTCCCCATGCAATGGCTAAAACGAGAAGGCCCGCAGGAAATGTTGCCAGCATTGCGCCGTTTGTTGGATCGGCTATCTCGTGTGCGAGTTCATTCCTATCCTTCAGCCTGCGAAAATAGCGCGGCCACAGCAGAACGGCCATCGCCGTTGCCACCCAGAGCAGGAGGATCGCACCCCACTGAAGAAATGGCCACTGGACACTTTCATAGGTGACGAATAAAAGGGTTGATGTAGCTCCCGTGCCCATCACGGAGCCGTACCAAGCCGGCTGGGTGTGTAACTCGGACATGCTCACGTTTGCTACTTTACTCCTAGAGCATACCCCCAAGGGTATAAACCGATCGGCAAGTCGATGCGATAACCTGCAGAAGTGTTGTCGGTATCAAGCCTAAAAATTAGTCCCCGCATTTGGCGTAATGCTTCGTATTCATTTACCGTGCCCAAAGTGTGACGGCATAATCCAAAGAGTTTTATCAAGTGAATGCTTTTCCGTTCAGCAAGTAGGCTCACGTTGTGGAAGGGGGTATCACCAATGACACGACAGATTTTAGCAACGAGCGGCGGTTTCCTTCCGCGGGTTGAATCGGGTGGATCCCGTCCCGGTGGATTAATCAAGCGGGCACTCGCAATGTCCGGCCAGGAGCGTCCACGAGTGACGTTAATCATGACCGCAACTGGCGATGACCCCGGTTACCTTTCACTCATGTATAGCGCGTTACGGGAGCTGGACTGCGTTGTTGACCACTTAGCACTTTTCCCGATGCCCAATCATGATCCCGAAGAAATAATTCGCAATAGTGACGTGATCTGGGTTGGTGGCGGAAGTGTGGTGAACCTGCTCGCCGTGTGGAAAGCCCATAATCTTGACTCTCTCCTGCGCCAAGCCTGGAATGATGGAACCGTTCTTGCAGGAGTCAGTGCAGGCTCAATTTGTTGGCACATAGCTGGGCCGACAGATTCTTATGGCAAAACCCTTCAACCAGCACTCGGTGGGCTTGGCTTATTACCTTATGGAAACGGCGTGCATTATGACTCTGAGAAGCAGCGTCGACCGCTGGTGCATGAATTAGTGGGCAGCCGCGTATTGCCAACAACCTATGCAACCGATGACCATATTGGTATTTTGTATCAAGACACAGTGGCGACTGAAGTTGTCACCGATCTTGAAGTTCTGGAGCCCGATGGCCCCGCCGCCTATCGGATTGAGTTGCTCGACGGCGTTGTAGTGGAAACTCGATTGCCAGTTGGTCCGATTAATTAGATTCCCTTTTGCTGAAACCACAGAGCAATTCGAGAATTGAAACTGCCACGAGACGAACAGTTCTGCCATCGGGGGAATCAGATTGGGCATCAACTTCCGTGAATTCAACCGATGTGACCTGCGAACTGTTCCTGATCAAGTAGGCGAATTGCATTTGAGCGTCGACCAGGCGATTCGTGCGGCCACGCTGGGTGGCGCACATGCACTTGCCCGCACCGACATCGCGGTCCTCTCCCACGGCATGAAAGCTGACTTCATAGTCCTGAGTGCATCTTCAGTGGACTTTCTCGCGTATCGTCCGGGTGTGCCGCAAATAGCCCACACCTACTTGGCCGGAAAGGCACTCACCACATGACACCGATCGTGATTTTAGGAATCAACCCGCCAAGCATGGATGAAGTAATTGCCGTGGCTCGTGGAAATGCTCAGGTCCAGATCAGCCCGCAAGCTCTTGAGGCCATGGCGGTCAGTCGCGCATATGTGGACAAACTTGCCAACCAAGCGACTCCCGTTTACGGAATCTCTACCGGTTTCGGCGCACTGGCCAACCGACACATTCCCCAAGAAAGTCGCGTTCAGTTACAAAAATCGCTCATTCGCAGTCACGCCGCCGGCTCAGGTAATGAAGTTGAACGCGAAGTTGTTCGCGCGACCATGTTCCTTCGGCTCAAAACTCTTACCTCGGGGCGCACCGGTGTTCGCCCAGAAGTTGCACAAACCTACGCCGCGATTCTCAACGCCGGGATCACCCCGATCGTCTACGAGTTCGGCTCCTTGGGCTGCAGCGGTGATCTAGCGCCTCTCGCTCACTGTGCTTTGGTCGCAATGGGTGAAGGGGAAGCGCGAAATGCCAATGGTGATATCGCAGATGTTGGGCAACTTCTGAGTTCAGCGGGGATTTCACCCGTAGAACTCAAAGAAAAAGAAGGTCTCGCCCTCATCAATGGCACCGACGGGATGCTCGGCATGTTGATTATGGCAATTGCTGACCTTGAAGGACTATGTGATGCAGCCGACCTTGGTGCGGCCATGAGCGTTGAAGCACTCATGGGAACAGATCAAGTGTTTCGGCCTGAACTGCATCAACCACTGCGACCACATGCCGGCCAGGCCATCAGTGCAGCGAATATGTTTGCCGCCCTTGCCGGGTCGCCCATAGTTGAAAGCCACAAATTAAACGATGACAATGTTCAAGATGCCTACAGTCTGCGGTGCGCACCCCAGGTCACCGGCGCGGTTCGTGACACCATCACGCATGCAAAAAATGTTGCTCACAACGAATTAGCAGCGAGTATCGATAACCCGGTGATTCTCCCCTCGGGTGAAGTGACGAGTAACGGCAACTTCCACGGAGCTCCGATCGCTTATGTCCTCGATTTCCTGGCGATTGCTGCCGCCGATCTTGGTTCAATCTGTGAGCGTCGCACCGATCGAATTCTCGACAAGAATCGGAACCACCACCTGCCACCATTTTTGGCACATGACCCAGGGGTTGATTCAGGACTCATGATCGCTCAGTACACGCAGGCTGGCTTGGTTAGTGACTGCAAGCGCCTTGCCGTACCGGCAAGTGTCGACTCGATTCCCAGCTCGGCAATGCAAGAAGATCATGTTTCCATGGGTTGGCATGCTGGGCGTAAATTGCGCAGCGCTGTTTCTAATCTCACTACGATCATTGCGATCGAGTTCATGGCTGCCAGCCGTGGCCTTGAACTGCGTGCGCCACTAATGCCTGCACCGGTGACCCAAGAACTACTCCACGAATTGCGAAAGACCACAGAGGGTGCGGGCCCTGATCAGTTCCTGGCGCCTGAGATTCAAGCAACCCGAGAATTTATCGTGTCACGGTTTTTATCATCTGCTTTAAGGTAAACCCTTAATTCAACATCAACTTACACGGGCAGCGTGAATCTCTGCTTCGGCAACAGCTTTCTGCAATTGCATACCTGCGGCGGTAAGTTTTCCATTCCATTCGTTAGCCCTGACGCACCACATCACGGCATCTTGCGCTGCTTCCAATCCACTGCGCGATTGCGCTGGGCCACTTGCCCCCAATCGATTGAGTACTCGATCGGCTGCGGCAACCCATTGCTCGGCAAGCTGCAAGTGCCCAATTTCCCTCGCCAGTTGTCGGATTTCAGCTCCCGGATGTATCTGCGTGGGTTCAACACTTTTGACCGCTGATTCCGCGCGATCGACAGCCTGCAGAAGTTCGTCTCTCATCACGGCATGAATCTGGGATTTTCGAATTGCCGTTCGTAAGTTCTCACACGCCGCTTTGGCATTGTTTCGCGCGGCGAAGAAGCGATCCTCGCTCCGATGACCCTTGTACTTTGCCTCGTTCCGGCTGGTACGACTGGTTATTGTATTGCTCATGGCAGTTCCTTCCCAGTAGGTGCTCACGCAGGTGAATTACATATCCCCATTGTGCACCCGAAGGCCGTTTTATTCAGTTTTATGGCATTGCGGATTTATGGCATTGCAGAAAGGCCACCGTCAACTATCAACTCTTGACCGGTCATGAAACTTGAGGCGTCGCTCGCGAGGAATAGTGCGGCAGCCGAGATTTCTTCGGCGCGACCCCAGCGGCCCATGGGAACACGGGAAAGGGTCCCTGTCTCGGCTTCCTTGGTTTCACGAAGGAAACCAGTTAGATCTGTCTCAATCCACCCTGGAACCAATGAATTAACCCGAACACCCTGGCTGGCAAGCTCGAGCGCCAGGCTGCGGCTAAAACTAATGACTGCGGCCTTGGCTGCGCCGTAGTGGGACATGAATGGGGATCCGCGGAGCCCCGCGACCGAGGACACATTTATGACTGACCCGTTGCCCGAATTAACCAAACGGGGAATCACCCCCTGGGTCAGGGCTACGAGTGAATCGAGATTCAGGTTCATGGTCTTGCGCCAGCCCGAAAGGCGCATTTTCTCTGTGGTTGACATAAACGAGTTACCGCCGGCGTTATTGACCAATATATTGAGTTCGTCGAAATCCAATGCGGTACAAATCGACTCAGTTGCGTCCTCAGAGGTGAGGTCCGCAGATATCACCTGAGCGGTACGACCCAAATCTCGAATTTCCTTGGCGAGGTCCTCGAGTTTCTGAGCATCTCGGGCTACCAGGGCCACGTCAGCGCCCGCTTGGGCAAAACTCACGGCAATGGCCCGACCAATTCCGCGCGATGCACCCGTAATGAGTGCCGTTTTCCCGGCCAGAACCTGTTCGGACATGAGCGCTCCCATTCAATTGGCTGGTGGCTAGATCGTGTAGACCTAGTTTAGCGGCATATTAGCCCGGCTCATCGACGCTGAATAAAAACTGGCCCTGCGAGAAATACGACTGGTTGAGTTATTTGGCAAAGGTTCAGGGAGTGACGAGCACCTTCACATGTGCGCTGCGATTCTCGGCCAGCACCTTGAAGCCCCCTGAGATCACATCGTCCAACCCAATGCGAGTCGAGATGATCTCCTCGGCTCCGATGATCCGCCCATCGCCCATCGCGGCAATGGCCTCGGGGAAGTCGGGCTTGTTGTATCCCTTGCTTCCAACAATCGTGAGCTCCTTGAGCAGCACCTGCATGTAGTCACAAGGCGCCGGGGCAAGCCAAACGGCCAGGCTGACAATCGTGCCGCCCATGCGGACCGCACCGATGGCTGTGGCTATGGACTCTGGGGCACCGGAGGTCTCGAAGACAACGTCCACTCCCCGACCTTTGGTCATTTCCATAATTGCGGCCACGACATCGGTTGAGCTGGAGTCAATAACGGTCTGAGCACCGAGTCGGGCGGCGGTATCGGCGCGAGCACCGGGGCGCCTGACGCTCACCGCGGTGAATGCTGACCCGAAAGCCTGCGCACAGATCAACGTCGTGAGGCCAATCGGCCCTGCACCAATGACGAGCGCGGTTTGACCCGGTCCGAAGTTGCCTTTGCGCATGCCATGCCAAGCGACCGTGATTGGCTCAATCAGTGCGCCCACTTCGGACGGCACGGAGTCGGGCATTTTATGAACGGTGTAGGCCGGAACGAGCGCTTGCTCGGCAAACCCGCCCCCAACATTGTGGACGCCGACAACCGTGAGGTCCGGGCACACGTGGTAATCGCCTGTGAGGCAGAACTCGCATGTCTGGCAGTACATGAATGGCTCAATGGCAACTCGTTCGCCGACCTTCACGTGATCGACACCTTCCCCCACCGCGGAGACCGTCCCGGCGAATTCGTGTCCGAGAATGACGGGTGGCGAATATCCCGACACGGTATCCGCCTCGAACTCGTGGAGATCCGAACCGCAGATCCCGCACCACTCCACGTCGATCTTCACGGTGCCGGGTACGACCGTGGGCTCGGCCACGTCCTCTAAACGAAAGTCTCCACGGCCGTTGTTGCCACGGCCGTAGTACATGAGTGCCTTCATGGATTCCTCGTTTCGTTTAACAGAACGCAGCGTCAAACTCGCTGCCCCCCATGGTGTGGTCCCAGCAGGAACGTTAACGGAAGTTGCCGACCTCTGTCAGGCCATTCGCATCACTCGGAGTGCAGCGTTGAGGCCGTCCAAAATCACCGCTAACTAACCCTTCACAATCATGGTTCTGCACATTCCTTGCCCCTCCGTTAAGTTGGTCTCCATGCCTTCTTTCGAATCTGTCCCTTTCCGCATTGGTCTACTCGCCTACGGCGCAATCGGACACGAGCACAACCTTGCGGTCGCCGCCACCGCTGGGCTTGAACTTCGGGCAGTAGCCGACCTCAACCCCGATCGGGTCGCCGCAGCCCTGGAACTTGCCCCCGACGCCGCCACCTTTTCGGATTCGATGGAAATGCTGGACAGTGGGCTCATTGACATTGTCGTCATCTCAACCCCACCCAATAGCCACTATTCATGGGCCAAGGAATCCCTCAATCGCGGATTGCACGTGATCCTGGAAAAGCCAATGGCCTTGACTGCCGAACAGTGTGATGAACTTATTGCGTTAGCCAACGAGAAAGAACTCGTTTTGGTTGTGTATCAAAACCGTCGATTTGACCCAGACTTTGTCACCATGCGTCGACTCATTCAAGAAGGCGCGATCGGTGAAGTATTTTCCTATGAATCCTTTGTCGGCGGATATTCGCGGCCATGTGATTACTGGCATTCAATGTCAGATGTTTCCGGCGGAGCAATCTTTGACTGGGGCTCGCACTATCTTGACCAAATTTTGAATCTCTTCCCCGAGAAGGTCGCCCATGTAAGCGGTCACAACCACAAGCGTCACTGGGACCACGTAACCAATGCTGATCACGCTGAAGTCGCCATCACCTTCACTGACGGTCGCACAGCAAGTTTCGTCAACTCAGATTTGGCAGCGGAACGCAAGCCAAAGTTCTACGCTCTCGGAACCACGGGAGCAATCATTGGCGAGTGGGATCCAAGCGCTGAACCGGCCGTTGCAGATCTGCCCGCCAAATTATTCATGGTTGATTCAACAGGTACACGAACAAGTGTGGACCTTGATGTTGTGCAACCATTCGAATTCCATCGAGAACTTTCTGCCTTATTGCATGACGGATCGATCATGCAAGTGCAAGCGATTGATTCACGTGATGTCGTAGCCTTGATGGAAGCCGCAGAGACTTCTGCTGCAAATAACGGAATGCCAGAATCCCCAAATCTGCTCAATAATTGATGCGAGAGACTGGTTACATGGCTACTCAAGGAAATGTTAACTGGGGATTTATAGGCGCCGGGGGTCTTGCAACCACTGCTACGGCACAATCAATGCACAACGCCAAGAACGCGACCCTGTACGCCGCAGCCGCACGTGATAAAAACCGGGCCGAAAGTCTCTCACCCAAGATCGCCTATGACTCCTATGAAAAGCTCATTCAAGATCCGCAGGTTGACGCGGTATACATTTCCCTCAACAACGACGCCCACCTACCCTGGATCATCAAATCGCTCGACGCCGGCAAACATGTTCTCTGCGAAAAGCCGATGGTCATGAATGCCGGTGACACAATCACCGCATACGAACATGCACAGAACAAAGGTTTGTTACTCGTCGAAGCTGTTTGGATGCTCTGGCACCCTCGAACCCAACGACTGCAGGAGCTCGTCTCCAGCAATGCAATTGGCTCGCCCACAAATTACTTGGGCACTTTCACATTCGACAGTGTCACACCTGGCAACTACCGCCTAGATCCAACCAAGGGTGGTGGTGCGCTCTATGACGTCGGGATTTACCCACTACATGCGCTCGTCGCACTACTTACCGAAGACACAAATTACACGGTCACCACGGCGCATAGTGAAAAACTCGATAAGCAGGTCGACATGACGATGAAAGCACAATTCAATTTTGATAATCCCCAATGCAAAGGCTCTGGTGCATTCGTTGCCTCATTTGCAATGCATCCCTCCCAGCGTTTCGTCCTGAAGGGAACCGAAGGTGAAATCACGCTTCCCGGTGACCAAGCTTTCACCAGCTACAACGAGGAAAGCAAATTGACCATCACCACAAAGGGGAAGACAAGCACCGAAAAATTTTCAGCTGTTGACCCATATCAATCAATGTTTGAAAACATGAGTGATCGGATTAGCGGAAACGGCGGTTGGCTTCCCAATCCCTGGCAATCGGTGCAGGTTGCAAAGATTGTTGATCAGGCATTCAAATCGGCAGAGGCTTCCGGCGAACTACCCTGATCACAATTGCAGTTGTAATCAGTATTTCCACAACCGCAAGTGAAGCCCCTACCAAACCGGGAAGATCCAGCACAGCAGCCATCACCGCTGTATTAGCAACGAGCACCATTCCGCCAACTGCAACACCCAGTGGAGCCGTAGGTGCCCTTTTTGCAAAGCGCGCCGCAAATGGGGCGACGATTACCCCACCAATGATTAATCCCAGAACAGCCAGCCAAGGCACACCCGATTCACCCGCACCAACTAGGAACCCCATTGAGGCTGCAACAGCCACAAGAAACTCTGCGGCACTTACAGTGCCAACAATGCGGTGTGGTGCGTGACGTGTCACGGTCATCAAGGATGGTGTTGCAACCGGTCCCCAACCTCCACCACCTGTTGCATCGACAAATCCGCCAAAAAGACCAATGGGCCATAAATTGCGTGTTCGCAGGCGCATCGCCGGTATGAGTGATTTACCGAATCCGAATCGAGCGATAATGCTGATTCCTAGCAAGAAAAGAATTACAGCCATCCAGAGTCGAGCGCTACCCATAGCAATATTGGTCAGAACAACCGCCCCAATAAATGCGCCAATGGCTCCCGGAACACCAACGGCGACCAGTACCCGCCAATCAACATTTCCTTCTCGCCAGTGACTTACTCCCGAAGCGAAACAGGTTCCCACCTTTGCGGCGTGAGTTCCCGCCGAGGCAGCGACCGCGCCATAGCCCAAAACAGTGAGCAATGTTGCTGAAGTGACACCAAAGCCCAT